>NZ_JBMDIW010000079.1:0-301 GCF_057808875.1 Caulobacter sp. FG7 | reverse complement strand
GTTTTATCGTCGAGCGCCGCGGGTTTCAGAAAAAGCCTGGGTCCCCGCTTTCGCGGGGATTGGGCGGATTTGGGGGCCGGACGGGGATAGAGCAGCGTGGATCCCCGGCGTTCGCCGAAAAGAATTCCACGAACTCAACCGCTTCCAACTTTCTCACGCCCGTCGATCAGACGCGCTCAAACCCACCGTACACTCTACCTGTCTCGCCGCATCGAAGGGGCGCAAGGCCAGCGACCATGCGGCGGTGGGATGCAGTCGAGCGGGAAAGAGTCCGGTCGGGAAAACCGGACGCTCGGGGACC
>NZ_JBMDIW010000078.1:0-305 GCF_057808875.1 Caulobacter sp. FG7 | reverse complement strand
GGGCGGGCCTGGCCAGCGCCAGGTCCCCGAGCGTCCGGTTTTCCCGACCGGACTCATTCCCGCTCGACTGCATCCCGCCGCCGCATGGTCGCTGGCCTTGCGCCCCTTCGATGCGGCGAGACGGGTAGATTGTACGGTGGGTTTGAGCGCGTCTGATCCAGGCGCGTGAGAAAGTTGGAAGTGTTTGGATTTGTTCAGGAGTTTTCGGCGAGCGCCGGGGATGGACGGGGCTCTATCCCCTTCCGGCGGCCAGATGCTCCCCCTGAAGGGGGAGCTGTCGCGGAGCGACTGAGGGGGAAGGGATT
>NZ_JBMDIW010000077.1:0-317 GCF_057808875.1 Caulobacter sp. FG7 | reverse complement strand
CCCCGCGAAAGCGGGGACCCAGGTGTTTTATCGTCGAGCGCCACGCGTTTCAGAAAAAGCCTGGGTCCCCGCTTTCGCGGGGATTTTACGGGGAGGGGTCTGGGCGGCGAACGCGGCGGCAGCTGAAAACAGCCCCCCTCCGGCCCTTTGGGCCACCTCCCCCAGAGGGGGAGGATCAAAAGAAAAGGCCCCGGAGGTTTCCCTCCGGGGCCTGATCTTCAATCAGCGTATCGCTGGATCGATCGATTACTCGACGATTTTCGCGACGACGCCGGCGCCGACGGTGCGGCCGCCTTCACGGATGGCGAAGCGGAGCT
>NZ_JBMDIW010000076.1:0-323 GCF_057808875.1 Caulobacter sp. FG7 | reverse complement strand
CGAGGCGTCGGCCGCGGCGGCCTCAAAGCCCTTCCCCCTTGATGGGGGAAGGGTTGGGATGGGGGTGATGCTGCGGTTCAACCCGCACCGTCGTTGCAAGCCTGACCGCCGCAACCACCCCCAACCCTGGCCCTTCCCCCATCAAGGGGGAAGGGAGAAGGCGGGCCGGACGGGGATAGAGCCCCGTCCATCCCCGGCGCATCCCGAAAACCCCTGAACAAATCCAACCGCTTCCAACTTTCTCACGCGCCTGGATCAGACGCGCTCGAACCCGCCGTACACTCTACCTGTCTCGCCGCACCGAAGGGGCGCACGGCCAGCGA
>NZ_JBMDIW010000075.1:0-351 GCF_057808875.1 Caulobacter sp. FG7 | reverse complement strand
GCCCGGGCGCCCCGCACCCCTTCGATCAACTCGCAGCCAAGGCGCGAGGCCGCAAAGTCGCGCCCCAAGATCCTCCCCCTCTGGGGGAGGTGGCCCAAAGGGCCGGAGGGGGGCCGTTCTCAGCTTTCGAGGGGCCTAAAGATCACCCCCCACCGATCGCTGACGCGATCGCCTCCCCCACAGGAGGGGAGGTTCCGCGTCGTCGACCCTCAGTCCGTGTCCTGCAGCGCCGGATCGGTCGTCGGGACCGCCGGCGGCGGCGAGCGGTCGTTCAGGGCGGCGTCGAGCGCGGCGGGGTCCAACGCCTTGTCCCAGCGTGCGACGACGACGGTGGCCACCGCGTTGCCGATG
>NZ_JBMDIW010000074.1:0-360 GCF_057808875.1 Caulobacter sp. FG7 | reverse complement strand
GCCCACGAGACCACCATCGTCGGCTTCCTGCTGCACATCATCCCCGCCACCGTGGCCGGGGCCTTCGCCGAGGGCGAGATCCTGCAGGTCCTGTTCTTCTCGGTGACCTTCGGCATCGCCCTGGCCCTGGTCGGCGACCGCGGCCAGCCGGTGATCGACCTCCTGGAAGCCACGGCCCACGCCTTCTTCAAGCTGGTGGCCATCCTGATGAAGGCCGCCCCGGTCGGCGCCTTCGGGGCCTTCGCCTTCACCATCGGCAAGTACGGCATCGGCTCGGTCATCAACCTGGCCGCCCTGGTGGGGACCTTCTACGCCACCTCGGCGATCTTCGTGCTGGTGGTGCTGGGGGCGGTGGCCCGC
>NZ_JBMDIW010000073.1:0-458 GCF_057808875.1 Caulobacter sp. FG7 | reverse complement strand
GCGACGACGCCGGCGCCGACGGTGCGGCCGCCTTCACGGATGGCGAAGCGGAGCTTCTCTTCCATGGCGATCGGGGTGATCAGCTCGACGTCCAGCTCGGCGTTGTCGCCCGGCATGATCATTTCCACGCCTTCGCGCAGCTTGATGATGCCGGTCACGTCGGTGGTGCGGAAGTAGAACTGCGGACGGTAGTTCGTGAAGAACGGCGTGTGACGGCCGCCTTCTTCCTTGGTCAGGATGTAGGCTTCGGCCACGAACTTGGTGTGCGGGGTGATCGAACCCGGCTTGCACAGCACTTGGCCGCGCTCGACGTCTTCACGCTTGGTGCCGCGCAGCAGCACGCCCACGTTGTCGCCGGCCTGACCTTGGTCGAGCAGCTTGCGGAACATTTCGACGCCCGTGCAGGTCGTCTTCTGGACCGGACGGATGCCGACGATTTCGACTTCTTCACCGACCTT
>NZ_JBMDIW010000072.1:0-504 GCF_057808875.1 Caulobacter sp. FG7 | reverse complement strand
ACAAATGAGCGGATCGCCGCCGTCTCCGTTTCTCTTTCCACTTGTCTTGAGCCGATCAGGTTCAAGGCACGATCGCGAGCCCTGGAGCGGGTCCTAAGGACCTGATCTGAGCGGCCTATGGGCCCGTAGCTCAGTTGGTTAGAGCGCACGCTTGATAAGCGTGAGGTCATAAGTTCAAGTCTTATCGGGCCTACCACTCTTTCCAAGCATACGGAACGCAACCGACCAGTTCTCCTGGGCAAAGCAACTCACACCAAGTGTGAGGGGCCATAGCTCAGTTGGTAGAGCGCCTGCTTTGCAAGCAGGATGTCGTCGGTTCGAATCCGTCTGGCTCCACCATCTCTCTCACCATTCGGGTGATCGAGAGTATCGCGATCGAGGATATCAAGTTTGCAGCTGGCTTCCGAGCCATCTGCGAAATGACATCGTGAAGGTAGGGTTCAGCCGTTTAGGTTGGACTTAAGAAGACATCATTGTCTGACAAATTGTAAAGCGCATGCGAGC
>NZ_JBMDIW010000071.1:0-939 GCF_057808875.1 Caulobacter sp. FG7 | reverse complement strand
TCCACTCCCTGAAGGGCAAGGTGCTCACCAACCCCGCAAAGAAGCACGACAACATTCCGCTTTGAGCAAGGGCGGGACGCGAGATGCTCCCCCTTTGGGGGAGCTGTCGCGAAGCGACTGAGGGGGCCGCCGAAGGCGGTGCTGACCCCCTCCGGCCCTCCGGGCCACCTCCCCCAAAGGGGGAGGATTTAGAAAGACAGATCACCAGGGGCCGCCGATGTTCACGAAGATCCTGATCGCCAACCGGGGCGAGATCGCGGTGCGGGTCATCAAGACGTGCCGTCGGTTGGGGATAGCCACGGTGGTGGTCTATTCGGACGCCGACGCCGACAGCCTGGCGGTGGAGATGGCCGACGAGGCCGTGCACATCGGCGCCTCGCCGGCCGCCCAGAGCTACCTCGTCGCCGACAAGATCATCGCCGCTTGCAAGGCCACCGGCGCCCAGGCGGTGCATCCCGGCTTCGGGTTTCTTTCCGAGAAGGCCGAGTTCGCCCAGCGCTGCGCCGACGAGGGCATCGTCTTCATCGGCCCCAACCCCAATGCGATCTCGGCGATGGGCGACAAGATCGAGAGCAAGAAGTTCGCCCAGGCTGCAGGGGTCTCCTGCGTGCCGGGCCATATCGGCGAGATCGCCGATGTCGCCGAGGCGCTGCAGATCGCCGAGCAGATCGGCTATCCGGTGATGATCAAGGCCTCGGCCGGCGGCGGCGGCAAGGGCATCCGCGTGGCCTGGAGCCGCCAGGACGTCGAGGAAGGCTTTCCGGCCGTGCGGGCCGAGGCCGCCGGCGCCTTCGGCGACGACCGCATCTTCATCGAGAAGTTCATCGAGAGCCCGCGCCACATCGAGATCCAGGTGCTGGGCGACAAGCACGGAAACGTCGTCCACCTGTTCGAGCGCGAATGCTCGATCCAGCGGCGAAACCAGAAGGTCATCGAGGA
>NZ_JBMDIW010000070.1:0-1083 GCF_057808875.1 Caulobacter sp. FG7 | reverse complement strand
CCCCTTCAGGGGGAGCATCTTGGACAAAGGGCCGGAGGGGGGCCGTTCTCAGCTTTCGAGGCGTCGGAAAGTCATCCCCCCACCGATCGCTCCCGCGATCGCCTCGCCCACAGGGGGAGGTTCCCGGAGGGCCTCACCCCCCGCCGATGAACGTCACGATCTCGATGCGATCCCCATCCGCCAGCGCCGTATCGGCATACAGAGAGCGCGGCGCGATCTCGAGGTTGCGTTCGACCGCCACCTTGCGCGCGTCCAGGCCCAGGGCGGCCACCAGGTCCGCGATGCTGGCGACGCCGTCGAATTGGCGGTCTTCGCCGTTCAGTAGAAGTCTCATCTCACCTCCGAAGCGAGCCCTGCTTGTGACGCGGCGGAACCGGCTATACAAGACCTCCGGAATCGACGGCGGAGCCGAATGGTCAAACCGATCCATGTGCTGAGCGGGCCCAATCTCAACCTGTTGGGAACGCGGGAGCCCGAGATCTACGGCAAGGACACCCTGGATGACGTGCGCGTGCGCTGCGAGGCGCGGGCCGCGGCCAGGGGGCTTTCCGTCGTGTTCCGGCAGAGCAATCACGAAGGCGTGCTGATCGACTGGGTGCAGGAAGCCCGCACCGAGGCCAGCGCGCTCGTGATCAATCCGGCGGGTTATGGACACACCTCCATCGCCCTCCTCGACGCCTTGAAGACCTTGAATATCCCGGTCATCGAGTGTCACCTGTCGAACCCTGCGGCGCGGGAGGAGTTCCGCCGCCACACCTTCGTTTCGCTCGCGGCGACCGGCCTGGTCTCCGGCTTCGGCGCCGCAAGCTATGAACTGGCCATCGAGGCCGCCGCCGGACTGATCAGCGTCGACTGACGTCCGCGCCCCGGCCCCAACTGATAAGGTAAGCTTCAATGTCTAATCCGAAGGCCCCCGCCGAGACGGCCGAAACCCCGTCGATCGACGCCCGCCTGGTCCGCAAGCTGGCCGACATCCTGAAGGACACCGGCCTCTCCGAAATCGAGGTCGAGCATGCCGGCCTGAAGATCCGCGTCGCTCGTGAACTGACGGTCGCCCCGGCCACCTACGTCGCCGCTCCGGCC
>NZ_JBMDIW010000007.1:0-188165 GCF_057808875.1 Caulobacter sp. FG7 | reverse complement strand
TCACTCGGCCGTCGCAAGGCGCGTGCAGCACCGACCCCGTCGGATCGATCGCCAGACCGTCCCCCAGCATCCGCTCGGCAAACACCGCATCCGGCGTCTCATCCAAAGGCGCCACCCAGCCTGAAAGCGGCGAAGAAAGAACAAGGGTGGTCACGTGGAGAACTCTCGCCGGAACGTTACGGGTGGGAGACTACTGGCCGGCCGCCGTCAGGGTGACGCGGTCGAGGGCGGGCATCGGATCGAGGCCCTTGGCGGTGAAGCTGAAGCACAGGTCGTGGACGCCGTCGCGGGCCGGCAGGGCGCCGCTGACGGTCCCCAGGCCCGGGCCGCGACCGGCCTTGCCCAGCGGGATGGCGGCGATGCGCTCGCCCTCGCAGCCGCCGACGCGCACTTCCAGCTCGCCGTCCGGCGTGGCCGGCTTGCGCACCACGATCTGGTCCTTGGCCTTGCCGATCTGGAAGTTCCACGGCGTCTGGCCGACGCGGGCGGTCAGCTTCAGCCCCTTGGAGAGGTCTGCGCCCCTCCACACCCAGCACGGCTTCATCACGTCGGTGGCGAAGATGGCGCGCTCGCCGTCGCGGCCGTTCTCGGGCGCGTCGTCCTCGAAGAGCAGCGGGATGGCGTTGCCGCACAGCTCCAGCTGGCGGCTGACCCGGGTCTCGGCCGCCCATTGGGTGGCCGTCCAGGCGCGGGTGCGGCCCAGCGGCTGGCCGTCCAGGAAGCTGCGGGCCTTCAGGGTGGTTCCCGTCTTCAGCGACAGGGTCTCGCCATAGGCCGGCGAGGAGGCGGTCGGTTCAGAGCCGTCGGTCGTGTAGCGCACCTGGCCGATCTCAAGCCCGCTTTTCAGGCTGGCGGCGATCGCCCCGTCCTGGCCGGGACGCAAGGTCGCCTGCGGCTCGAACGGCGCGGTGTTGGCCTTGAGGCCAAGCGCCTTCAGGCGGGCCATCTGCGCCGGCACGCGGGCGGTGAAGCCCTGCCAGTCACGGCGCTCCTCCTGGGTCCAGGCGGTTTCCGACAGCGCCACCAGGCGCGGGAAGGCCATCTGCTGCACCCGCTCGTCGGTGCGGATGTGCTCGACCCACAGATTGGCCTGGACGCCCAGGATGTGCTTGCGCTGGTCGGCCGTCAGGGCGTCCGGCGCGGCGTCGAACTGGTAGACGTCCTTGAGGCTGCTGACCGTCATGCGGCCGGGCGGCTCGTCGACAGACGTGCTCTGGCGGCGGTCGAAATAGAGCGTCGGCTCGGGCGACAACACGGTGTCGTGACCCTGGCCGGCGGCGGCGATGGCCCCGTCGATCCCGCGCCACGACATCACCGTGGCGTTGGGGGCGAGGCCGCCCTCCAGGATCTCGTCCCAGCCGATCAGGCGGCGGCCACGGCCGTTGATGTGCTTTTCGACCCGCTGGATGAACCAGCTCTGCAGGCCATGCTCGTCCTTGACGCCCAGTTCCTTGATCCTGGCCTGGATCGCCGCGCTTTCCTTCCACTGGTCCTTCACGGCTTCGTCGCCGCCCACGTGGATATAGGGCGACGGGAAGAGGTCCATGACCTCGTCGAGCACGTCGTTCAGGAAGCCGAAGGTGCTGTCGTCGACATTGTAGAGATAGGGGAAGATTCCCCAGTCGTGCATGGCCAGGGCCGGCGGGTTGGGCGTCAGGCCCAGCTTCGGATAGGCCACGATCGGCGCCAGGGCGTGGCCCGGCATCTCGATCTCGGGAACGATGGTGACGTTGCGGGCCGCCGCATAGGCGACGAGGTCGCGCACCTGGTCCTGGCTGTAGAAGCCGCCGTAGCGCACCGGCTTGCCGGTCTTCGGGTCGCGGGCCGCTGCGCCAGCCGGCGTGCGCCAGGCCGACACCTGCGTCAGCTTCGGGTACTTCTTGATCTCCAGCCGCCAGGCCTGGTCGTCGACCAGGTGCCAGTGCAGCGTGTTGAGCTTGTGGGCGGCCATGCCGTCGATCAGCAGCTTGATGGTGTCGATCGACTGATAGTGGCGGGCGCTGTCGAGCATGAAGCCGCGCCAGGCGAAGCGCGGCGCGTCCTCGACCTTGGCCGCCGGCACGTCGACCGGGCCCTTGCTTTCGTCCTGCACGGCCAGCTGCCACAGGCTGACGGCGCCGTAGAACAGGCCCGCGCGCTTCAGCGCCGTGATCTTCACGCCGCCGGGCGCCACGTCGAGGCCATAGCCTTCGCCGTCGGGGCCGCCCCGAACCAGAGAGATGGCCGCCTCGCCGGCGGCGGGCTCGCCCTCGACCACGGCCGGGCGGATCCCTCGGGCGCGATGCAGGAGGTCGGAAAGCTGCAGCGCCACGCCTCGCGCCTCGACGTCGCCCTTGGCCACGTGGATGCGGGTGGCGGCGGTCAGGCGGAAGCTGCCCTCGACCGCCTGGGCCTTCACCGGCGCGGGGGTCAGGGTCAGCGGCTGCGCCGCCAGGGCCGGCGCGGCCAGGACCACGCAGACGGCGCTGGCCAGGAACAGGGCGGCGCGACGGACTTGCGTCGAGGTCATGGAGATCATGTGCGGGACGCTCTCACCGGCAGGCAGTCGGCAAAAAGGCGGGCGGGCCGGCCAAAGCCGTCCCGCCCCAGCTCGCTGCTTGCAGTCAGGAGGGAAATGGGGGTGATCGGCGCGGCCTGGCGGGTCATGAGGGCGATCCTGAACCAAGCCGCGCGCGATGCAAATCGACGGTATCGGAGACGCGCCGTTCGACGCGCCTCCGGTCCCGGTCCTTAGAAGGCGACGTTGAGGGTCGCCTGCAGCTTGCGGCCGGTGCGGTAAACGCCGCGCGGCAGCATGGTGGTGTTGGCGTAGGCGTAATACTCGCTGTCGAGCAGGTTCTGCGCCGAGACCGACAGGTTGACGTTCTCGCTGAAGGCGTAGCCGGCGGTCGCGTCCAGGCCCTTGAAGGCGCGGACGAACATCTGGTCGCCGCGATCCAGGCCCGTGAAATACTTCGAGCGCCAGTTGTAGGTCACCCGGGCCGAGAACGGACCATGTTCGTAGAACGGGCTGACGTTGATCTGGTGCTTGGAGTTGTAGGGCAGGGGCGAGCCGCCGTCGGCTTCACCGTCGGCGTAGGTGTAGTTGGCCAGCAGGCCGAAACCCATGCCGAAGGTCTGCTGATAGGCCACCGCCAGGCCCTTGACCGTGGCCGAACCGGCGTTGGTCGGACGGCTGATCTGGTAGGTGGTGATCGCGTTGCGCGCCTGGTTGAAGTGCTGCTCGGCGACCGTCTGCTGCAGGATGTAGTTGCTGATGTCCTTGTGGAAGACTTCAGCCGACAGGATGGCTTCCGGCGCGAAGTACCATTCCAGCGAGGCGTTGACGTTGCTGGACTTGTACGGGTTCAGGTCGGGGTTGCCGCCGCCGCCGGTCAGGATCTGGTCGGAGAGCCAGAAGTAGTTCGACATGTCGGCGTAGTTCGGACGCGAGATCACCTGGGCCGCGGCGAAGCGGAAGACCAGGTCCTCCTGGACGTCGACGATGACGTTCAGGCTGGGCAGGAAGTCCTCGTACTTCTTGGACTTCACCTTCCAGGCCCAGTCGGCGGCGGTGGTGCCGCAGCCGGTGGCGGTCTGGTTGACGCAGGCGTAGCCGCCGCTGTCGGACTCGGTCTTCACGTAGCGCAGGCCGAAGTTGCCGCGCACGTTGTCGGCCTGGAAGTCGGCCTGGCCGTAGAGGGCGTTGATGGTCTCTTCGATACCCCAGTTCTGGGCGGTGAACTCGGCGTTGCCGAACACCGTCGGAACCGGCTTGGCCTGCCACGGGCGCAGATAGCCGCCGCGGTCGATGTAGTCGGCGAGAGCCTTGCCATCGATCTTGAAGCGGCTGCCCATCTGGTCGGTGACGCCGTCGAAGCCCTTCAGGTAGTTGCTGGGCACGATCGACGGGCTGAACTGCGAGGCGCTGGCCGGATTGCCGTAGACCGAGACGGTCACGCCCGACATGGCTTGGGTCGTCTCGTGCTTGCGGTACTTGTAGCCGAACTGGACGCGCTTGATCACGCCCTCGAAGTCCTTGCCGAAGTCGAGCTGGCCGTAGGTTTCCTTGTCGGTGGTCGGCTTGGCGACGATGTTGCCGCCCCAGCCGGCGTTGTAGCCGGTCGGGCCGACCGACGGGTCGCCGCCGCCCCAGCCGCCGTCGAACGAGAACTTGCTGGCGTCGGCCAGCGGGTTACCGTCGGCGGTCGGGTTGGTGTAGGTCAGCACGCCCGGCGAGCCCGGCGTGCCGGTGAAGTCGACGGTGTAGTCGGCCCAGTTCAGGAACTCCCCGTACAGCTGGCGCTTGGTGCCGCCGTCGGCCTTGGAGTAGCCCAGGTCGCCCGAGACGTCGAAGCCGTCGCCCGTCCACTTGCCGTTGAAGTGGTAGGTGTCGGAGTTCAGCTCGGCTTCGCGGTACTGCACGTCCAGCACGCTCAGGGCGTGCTTGAACGAGGCCTTGCGGATGACGTTGTCCTCGATGGTGATCGCGGTCAGCGCGCCCAGGCTGTTCCAGGTGTTGCCCTGGAAGGCGAACAGCGACTGGTTGGTGTTGTCGTAGGTGGCCTTGATCTTCAGCCAGTCGAAGTTCAGCTCGAGGGCGTCGGTCGGGCGCCACTGGACGGCGGCGGTGTAGCTGTCTCGGACGCGTTCCTGTTCGAAGTAGGAGACCGACAGCGAGTTGACGCCGCGGGCGTTCGGATTGGCCGCCAGGGTGGTGGCGCAGGTTCCGGTGCAGTTGCCGTTGGTGATCGAGCTGACCGGGTTTTCCGGGTTGCCGCCGTTGTAGTAGCTGGCCGGGATCGTGCCGTAGGACTCGATGCCGTCGCGGCGCAGCTGGTCCTTGGCGTGCTGGGCCGAGACCGCGATGCCGAAGGTGCCGGCGTCGTTCTTCCAGCTGCCCAGGAAGGCGATCTGCGGGTCGGACTTCTTGGAGCGGTCGTTATAAAGGTAGCTGAGCGAGCCCTGAAGGGTCAGCGCCTTCAGGTCCAGCGGCTTGCGGGTGTTGACGATGACCGTGCCGCCGATGCTCCCCTCATCGATGCGGGCTTCCGGCGACTTGTAAACTTCGACCTTGCCGACGATCTGCGGCGCCAGCAGGGCGTAGTTGAACGTGCGGCCGGGCTGATCAAGGATGAACCAGTCGGCCGAAGCCACGGTCTGGCCGTTCAGCAGAGTGCGGTTCAGAGCCGGGTCCGTACCCAGGATCGAGACCTTTTCACCCTGGCCGAACTGGCGGTCGACGGTGACGCCGGGCACGATCGTCAGCGCTTCGGCGACGTTCGAGCTCGGGAACTTGCCGACGTCTTCGGCGGTGACCACGTCGACGATGGCGTCGGCGTTACGCTTGGATTGAATGGATTGCTGCAGCGATGCGCGAATGCCGGTGACGACCACCTCCTCGACGGAGGTCGATGTCTCCTGCGCCATCGCGGGCGCGGCGACCAATACGGCCAGCAGGCTGGCGGAGGCGGTCAAGACCGCCTTGTGGATGCTCTTCATACTCGGCTTCTCCCCTTTGTGCCGGGCCATTGGACCCGGAGCCGAACCCCAAAGCCCAATCTGATACCAATTTCTCGCGGCGAACCCGCAACGAGCGGTACTTCTCAGGCCTCGGAGTGTGACTGTGACGAAATTTTTGCATCTGACAAGACCGAAAAAGAACCAATTGCAGACCACGAGATAATTGGTATGAAAATGGTCATGAACTGTTGCGCCGGCCGCCGAGCCGGACGGATCGGGGCGATTGAGGGCCTGATGGCCGTGGGCCAGGGGGTTGGGACGTGATGCTGTTTTCCGAAAAGATCGGACGCCTGGACGGCCACGGGCAGGACCACGCCCCGCTGTATAAGCAGCTGCAGCGCGCCCTGCGCGAGGCGATCCAGAAGAAGATCCTGTCGCCCGACGACGCCCTCCCGGCCGAGCGCGACCTTGCCGAAGAATTCAGCATTTCGCGGATCACCGTTCGCAAGGCGCTCGACGGCCTGGTCAGCGAAGGCCTGCTGACGCGACGCCAGGGGGCGGGCACCTTCGTCGCCGCCCGCGTGGAGAAGAGCTTCTCCAAGCTGTCGTCGTTCTCGGAAGACATGATCTCGCGCGGCCGGGTTCCGCACAGCGAGTGGATCAGCCGCGGCGAGGGCCAGGTGACCCCCGAGGAGTCGCTGACCCTGGGCCTGTCGCCCGGAACCTCGGTCTACCGCTTCGCGCGCATCCGCTACGCCGACGGCGCGCCGATGGCCGTCGAATACACCACCATCGCCGCCTTCGCCCTGCCCTCCACCGAGATCGTCGAGACCTCGCTGTACGAGGCGCTGGAGAAGACCGGCCACCGCCCGGTGCGCGCCCTGCAGCGGCTGCGCGCCATCCTGTTCGCCGCCGAGCAGGCCGACCTGCTGGGCGTGCCGGTCAAGGACGCGGGCCTGCTCATCGAGCGGCGCGGCTTCCTGCGGGACGGCCGGACGGTGGAAGTGACCCAATCCTACTACCGCGGCGACGCCTACGACTTCGTGGCCGAGCTGAACGCCCTGTCCTGATCCGAACCTTGCAAAGGAAGCCGTCTTGGAGGCGACCGTCTTGACCCGACCCGAAGCCCAGCCCCTCACCGCCGAGGCGACGCGGATGCACCTCGAAGCGGGGGAAGCCTCGGCCGTGGTGGCGCGGCAGGTCGCGGCCAATGCGGCGGCGGCGGGCAAGATCGGTGCGCGGCTGCGGGCCAGCCCGCCCCGGGCCGTGGTCACCTGCGCGCGCGGCTCCAGCGACCATGCGGCCACCTTCGCCAAGTACCTGGTCGAGACCCGCACCGGGGTGCTGACCTCGTCGGCGGCGCTATCGGTGTCGTCGGTCTACGCCGCCCAGCAGGACCTGGAGGGCGTGCTCTACCTGGCCATCTCGCAGTCGGGAAAGAGCCCTGACCTGCTGGCCGCCGTCGAGGCCGCCAAGGCCGGCGGCGCCTTCACCGTGGCCCTGGTCAATGACGAGAGCTCGCCCCTGGCGCAGATGGCCGACGCGGTGCTGCCGCTGCATGCGGGGCCCGAACTCAGCGTGGCGGCCACCAAGTCGTACATCGCCGCCCTGTCGGCCATCGTCCAGCTGGTCGCCGCCTGGACCCAGGACGAGGAGCTGACGAGCGCTCTCGAAACCCTTCCCGCCGGCCTGGCTCAGGCCTGGAACCAGGACTGGAGCGCCGGGATCGAGGCCCTGCGCGAGGCGACCAACCTCTATGTGCTGGGGCGCGGCGTCGGCTTCGGGATCGCCCAGGAGGCGGCCCTGAAGTTCAAGGAGACCTGCGGCCTGCACGCCGAGGCCTTCAGCGCCGCCGAGGTGCTGCACGGCCCCATGGCCCTGGTCAAGGACGGCTTCCCCGCCATCGTCCTGGCCCAGCACGACGAGACCTACGACTCGACGCTGGCGATGGCCCACGGCCTGGCCGAGCGCGGCGCGGCCGTGCTGCTGGCCGGCGGCTCGGTGGACGGCGCGACCACCCTGTCGACGATCCTGCCCCCTGGGGCCGGCCATCCGGCGCTGGAGCCGATCCTGGCCGTGCAGAGCTTCTACCGCATGGCCGCGGGCCTGTCGGTGGCGCGCGGCTACGACCCCGATCGCCCGCCCCACCTCAACAAGGTGACCAAGACCGTCTGATGGCCGTCACCGCACTCATCAACGCCGCCGTCATGACGCCCGACGGCGTCGTCGACGGCCGGGCCCTGCTGGTCGAGGACGGGATCATCCTGGGCCTCGTCGAGCGCACCGGGATTCCGGCCGGGGCCAGCCTCGAGGACCTGGCCGGCGGCCTGCTGGTTCCCGGCTTCATCGACACCCAGGTCAACGGCGGTGGGGGCGTCCTCTTCAACGACGCCCCCACCGTCGAGACCATCGCCGCCATCGGCGCGGCCCATCGCGCCTATGGCACGACGGGTTTCCTGCCCACCCTGATCAGCGACGACCTCGACATCGTCGACGCGGCCATGCGGGCGACCGAGGCCGCCATCGCGGCGGGCGTGCCCGGGGTGCTGGGTGTGCACATCGAGGGCCCGTTCCTCAACGAACAGCGCAAGGGCATCCACGACGCCGACAAGTTCCGCGTTCTCGACGAGGCGGCCATCAAGCTGCTCTCTTCGCTCAAGCGCGGCAGGACCCTGGTCACCCTGGCCCCCGAGATGACCACTCCCGACATGGTCGCCCGCCTGGCCAAGGCCGGGGTGGTGGTGGCTGCCGGCCACACCAACGCAGCCTACGAAACCGTCAAGGCCGCGCTCGACGCCGGCCTTTCCGGCTTCACCCACCTCTTCAACGCCATGTCGCCGCTGACCAGCCGCGCGCCGGGAACCGTCGGCGCGGCCCTGGAGGACCAGCAGGCCTGGTGCGGCATCATCGTCGACGGCCGCCACGTCGACCCGGCCACGCTCAGGATCGCCCTGCGCACCCGGCCGCTGGACCGCTTCATGCTGGTCACCGACGCCATGCCCACCGTCGGCATGAGCGACAAGCGCTTCGTCCTGCAGGGCCAGGCCATCACCGTCCAGGACGGCGTCTGCGTGGGCCCCGGCGGCACCCTGGCCGGCTCGGACCTCGACATGATCGGCGCCGTCCGCAACGCCGTCGACATGCTGGGCCTGTCTCTGCAAGACGCCGTCATGATGGCCTCAAGCGCCCCCGCCGCGTTCCTCGGCCTCGCAAACCAGCGCGGAACCATCGCCCCCGGCATGGCCGCCGACCTCGTCCTCCTCGACGACCAGCGCAACGTCGTCAGGACCTGGATCGACGGGCGCGGCTAGGTCGGGATCGGCAGGGCCGTCGTGAACTTGATCTGCTCCATCGCGAAGCTGGACGACACGTCGGTCAGCGGCGCGGTGGCGATCAGGCGCTTGTAGAAGCGGTCGTAGGCGGCGATGTCCTTGACGACCACCTTCAGCAGATAGTCGACCTCGCCGGCCATCCGGTAGAACTCGACGACCTCGGGCAGGGCCGCCGCGCCCTTGGCGAAGGTTTCCAGCCACGCCTCGTCGTGGCGGCCGGTCTTGACGGCCACGAACACCGTCAACGGCAGGTCCAAGGCCTCGCGGTCGAGCAGGGCGACGCGGGCGGTGATGACGCCGGTGTCCTGCAGGCGTTTCAGCCGCTTCCAGCACGGGGTCTGCGACAGGCCCACCCGCTCGGCCAACTCGGCGATCGAGACGGTAGCGTCCTCCTGGAGGATGGCGAGCAGGCGGCGGTCGATGGAATCGAGATCGATCATCTCGCTTCTTCGCATATGGGAGATGAGAATTCTCCCAACCTGCGCCGAGCCGCCAAGATCGACAATGTCTTTCTCGCCGAGACGGCGCATCCTTCCAGGCCTCGATCGAGGAGGGACCCGCGATGCTCGAGCTCTTCACCCGTCACCCCAAACAGGTCGGCGAGACCTATGGCGAGCATTTCGCCATGGCCTGGAGCTTTGGCCTGCCGATGGTGGCCGCAGGCCTGGCCTGCCTGGTCCACGGGATCCTGCCCTTCGCGTTCGAGCGCACGGGCAGCAATTGCGTGAAGACCCTGCACGCCCGCATGAAGGGCCGCGGTGCCGGGGCGCCGGTTCCGGTCAGTTTCCAGGCCTTCGACGCCGCCATCTGAACCGACGATCCTTCGGCTCAAGGCCGCCCAAACCGGCGTTTCGTCCGTGGAGGGCGCATTTTCGGGCCCGCGCCGAATATCCGTCGTCTTTGCGCCCTGCCCCCTTGGCGGGTCGCCGATCCCCGGCCATGGTCCCCCGGCAGTCGGGAGGACAAGCATGAGTTTCTGGACGCGCCGCAAGGCGATCGACACGGCGCACGCCGGCCATGATGGCCCGGCGCTGAAGAAGACCCTGAGCTGGCCGCACCTGGTGGCCCTGGGCGTCGGCGCCATCGTCGGCACCGGCATCTACACCCTGACCGGCGTCGGCGCGGGCCTGGCCGGTCCCGGCGTGATCCTGTCCTTCCTGATCGCCGGCGCGGTCTGCGCCTGCGCGGCGCTGTGCTACGCCGAACTGTCGACCATGATCCCGGCCTCGGGCAGCGCCTACACCTACAGCTACGTCGCCATGGGCGAGCCGGTGGCCTGGGTGATCGGCTGGAGCCTGATCCTCGAATACACCCTGGTCTGCGCCGCCGTGGCGGTGGGCTGGTCGGCCCACGCCCAGGGGCTGTTCAAGATGATCGGCACGCCCGACTTCCTGCTGGCCGGCCCGCACGCCGGGGGGATCATCAACCTGCCGGCCGTGATCATCTCGATGGCGGTGGCGGGCCTGCTGGCCCTGGGCACCCGCGAAAGCGCCACGGTCAACATGGTGCTGGTGGTGATCAAGATCGCCGCCCTGGCCGTGTTCGTCGCCCTTTGCCTGCCAGCCTTCGACGCCAGCCACTTCACGCCTTTCATGCCCAAGGGCTTCGCCGCCAATGCGGGCCCGGACGGGGTCAAGGTCGGCGTCATGGCCGCCGCCAGCCTGATCTTCTTCGCCTTCTACGGCTTCGACGCGGTGTCGACCGCCGCCGAGGAGACCAAGAACCCCAAGCGCGACCTGACCATCGGCATCGTCGGCTCGATGGCCGCCTGCACGGCCATCTACATGATCGTCGCCGCCGTCTCGATCGGCGCCTCGCGCACCGAAGTGTTCTCGGCCAGCGAAGCGCCGCTGGTCTTCATCCTGGAGACCCTCAAGCACCCGAAGATCGCCGCCGGCGTCGCCCTGGCGGCCGTGATCGCCCTGCCGACCGTGATCCTGGCCTTCATGTACGGCCAGAGCCGCATCTTCTTCGTCATGGCCCGCGACGGCCTGCTGCCCCGCGCCCTGTCGCGGGTGAACGCCAGGACCGGCACCCCGGTGCTGATGACCCTGCTGACCGGCGTGCTGGCGGCGGTGCTGTCGGGCCTCTTGCCGCTCAAGGAGATCGCCGAGCTGGCCAACGCCGGCACCCTGGCCGCCTTCATCGCCGTCGGCGCCTCGGTGATCGTGCTGCGCCTGCGCGAGCCTGGCCGCCAGCGCGTCTTCTCGACCCCGGCCTGGCCGGTGGTCGCCGGCGGCGCGATCCTGGGCTGCCTCTATCTGTTCGCCAGCCTCCCGGCCAAGACGCAACACTATTTCTTCTACGCCCAGTTGATCGGCCTCGCGATATACTTCCTTTACGGCGTGAGACGCAGTGTTCTGGCGCAAGGCTCGCCCTCCACGAAGTAGCGTGGACGCAGGGCGGGTCGGAGGGGTTTCGATGACCGATCTGGACCGCGTCCTGCGCATCTGGCCTACCGCGCTCGTGCTGGGCGCGGCCCTGCTGGTCACCGGGTGCGGGGGCGGCGGCGGCGGCGGCGGCCCCTCGACCGGCGTGACCACGCCGCCGCCACCGCCACCACCTCCTCCTCCTCCTCCTCCGCCACCACCGCCTCCACCTCCTCCGCCTCCGCCTCCGCCTCCGAGCGTCTCGAGCACGGAGTACCAGCGCAGCTGGGGCCTGGCGGCCATCCACGCCAACGTCGCCTACGACGCCGGCTACACGGGCGCCGGCGTGACGGTCGCGGTC
The DNA here is from genome assembly GCF_057808875.1 of Caulobacter sp. FG7. Taxonomy (NCBI): domain Bacteria; kingdom Pseudomonadati; phylum Pseudomonadota; class Alphaproteobacteria; order Caulobacterales; family Caulobacteraceae; genus Caulobacter; species Caulobacter sp. FG7. The sequence goes on along the minus strand of NZ_JBMDIW010000007.1, from coordinate 176,661 downwards.
GTCGACACCGGCGTCGACCCGTCCCAGCCGGACCTCGTCGGGCGCCTGTCGGCGGCCTCGACCGACATCGTCGCCGGGCGCAACACCCCGTTCGACAACAATCGCCACGGCACCCGCTCGGCCGGGATCATCGCCTCCAACTTCAACGGCTCGGGCACGATCGGCGTGGCCTACGGCTCGACCATCCTTTCGATCCGCGCCGACACCGCCTCGACCAATCCCAACTGCGAAGACTGCATCTTCGGCTCGACCAATCTGGCGCGCGCCATCGACTACGCCGTCGCCAACGGGGCCAAGGTGATCAACCTGTCGCTGGGCGGCGAGGACCCGCTGGGCCCGACCTTCGAGGCGGCCCTGGCCCGCGCCACCGCCGCGGGGGTGGTCATCGCCGCCGCCTCGGGCAACGAAGGCCTGGCCGATCCCGGCTGGCCGGCCCGCTACGCCGTCGACCCACGCTATGCCGGCGCGGTGCTGGCGGTGGGCTCGGTGTCGCGCGCCGGGACCATGTCCAGCTTCTCCAATCGCGCCGGCGTCGCCGCCGAGGGCTATATCGTAGCCCCCGGCGAAGAGGTGATCACCGATTGCGACGGCACGAGCTGCTGGCGGATCTCGGGCACCTCGTTCGCCGCCCCGCACGTCTCGGGCGCCCTGGCCCTGCTGCTGCAGGCCTTCCCCAACATCTCCGGCCGCGACGCGGTGTCGATCCTGCTGCGCACCGCCGCCGACCTGGGCGCAACGGGCACGGACTCCACCTACGGCCGCGGCTCGCTGGACCTGACCCGCGCCTTCCTGCCGGTGGGGACCAGCAGCCTGGCGACCGGCGACGGCGCGGCGGTGATCCTCGACGACGGCTCGGCGCCGGGCACGAACCTGGCGGGGTCGTTCGGCAACGCCCTGGCCCGCACCACCGCCCTGACCACGGTGCTGACCGACGACTACCACCGCCGCTTCGTGGTCGACCTGGCCGGAACCGTGCCGTCGGCCTCGCGCCGGGGCGTCGGCGACCTGCCGCCGGCCGCCGCTTCGAGTTCCGTCGTGCTGGGCGGGCCGGCCCTGGCCGGCGCCAAGCTGGCGTTCAGCGCCGAGGCGCCGCTGTTCGAGGACATGCCCAACGCCAGCGTCCCCGGCCTGCTGCTGGCGCCCCAGCCGATGCGCTCGGCGCGGATGCAGGCGGCGTTCGGGCGCTTCAGCTTCTCGACCTGGAAGGGCGAGGGCGGGGCGCCCGCCCCCGCCGGCCCCGAGGGCCGCGACGCCTTCCGCATGGTCGCCCGCCCCGACCAGACCGTGCAGGCCGCCGTGCGCCTGGGCCGCTTCGCCTTCAGCGCCGAGCAGGGCGAGGCCGAGCGCCGCCTGCCCCTGCAGACCACGCAGATCAAGGCCTCGCGCTATGTCGCCGCCACCGGCCAGACCACCGTCGGCGGCGGGGTGCTCAGCCTCACCGCCGGCACGCTGGACGAGCCGCTGGGTCCGCTGGGCTCGTTCCTGGCCCCGGGCTCGACCTTCGCCCTGCCCTCGACCACCCGCTTCACCGCGGCGGCCTTCGACATCTCGCCGCGCCCGGGCGTCAGCCTGCGGGCCGAGGCCTCGATGGGCCGCATGGACGCCCAGGGCGGCCTGCTGGCCCTCGACGGCGCGGTCAGCGGCGCCTGGCGGCTGGCGGCGGCGGCCGACTGCGGCCTGATCGGCTGGTCCTGCGCCCAGCTGACCTTCGAGGTCAGCCAGCCCCTACGCATCGAGGCCGGCGCCTTCACCACCACCCTGGCCGACGCCCCGCTGTCCTACGAGGACCCGCTGTCCTATTCGACCCGGCGGTTCAGCGCCTCGCCCGACGGACGCGAGATCGACCTGCGGCTGGGGCTGGAGAAGGCCCTGGGCGGCGAGCGCCGGCTGACGGTGCGCGGCGGGGTGGCCCTGCAGCCCGGCCACGACGCCTCGGCCGATCCGGAGCTCAACCTGTCGGCCACCTACCGCGCCCGTTTCTGACGGGCCTTCCATTCCGCCGCGCGCCGGCTAAAGTCGGCGAATAAAACGATCGTTTGACGCGACGGAAAACAGGAAGGAACCGCCATGGCCCTCGACCGCGAGACCCGCGACCAGCTGCTCGACATGGTCGCCCGCTTCGTGGCCGAACGCCTGCGGCCCATCGAGGCCCAGGTGGCCGAGGACGACGCCGTGCCCGAAGCCGTGATCGCCGAGATGCGCGACCTCGGCCTCTTCGGCCTATCGATCCCGGAGGAGTACGGCGGCCTTGGCCTTTCGATGGAGGACGAGGCGCTGGTCGCCATCGAGCTGGGCCGCGCCTCGCCGGCCTTCCGCTCGGTGTTCGGCACCAATGTCGGCATCGGCAGCCAGGGCCTGGTGATGTTCGGCTCCGAGGCCCAGAAGGCCAGGTGGCTGCCCGGCATCGCCTCGGGCGAGACCGTCACCTCCTTCGCCCTGACCGAGCCGGAGGCCGGCTCCGACAGCGCCTCGGTCCAGACGCGGGCCGTGCGCGACGGCGACGACTACGTCCTGACCGGTTCCAAGCGGTTCATCACCAACGCCGGCAAGGCCTCGCTGTTCACGGTGATGGCCCGCACCGATCCCGACACGAAGGGCGGCTCGGGCGTCTCGGCCTTCCTGGTCCCCGCCGGCCTGCCGGGCCTGCACGTGGGCAAGGCCGAGAAGAAGATGGGCCAGCAGGGCGCCCACATCCACGACGTCACCTTCGATGGCGTGCGCGTGCCGGCCGAGAACCGCCTGGGCGCCGAGGGCGAGGGCTTCAAGGTGGCCATGCAGGTGCTCGACCGCGGCCGCCTGCACATCGCCGCGGTCTGCGTGGGCGTGGCCGAACGGCTGCTCGCCGACTGCGTGGCCTATGCCTCCGAGCGCAAGCAGTTCGGCCAGCCGATCGCCAGCTTCCAGCTGATCCAGGCGATGATCGCCGACAGCAAGACCGAAGCCCTGGCCGCCCGCGCCCTGGTGCTGGAGACCGCCCGCAAGCGCGACGCCGGCGAGAGCGTGACCCTGGAGGCGGCGGCCGCCAAGCTGTTCGCCTCGGAAATGGTCGGCCGCGTGGCCGATCGGGCGGTGCAGATCTTCGGCGGGGCCGGCTATGTGGCCGACTACGGCATCGAGCGGCTGTATCGCGATGTCCGTATTTTCCGGATTTACGAGGGCACCAGCCAGATCCAGCAACTGGTCATTGCTCGGGAAACACTTCGTCGCGGCGGATAGCCGCAAGCATAACTCGGTAGAGTGCGACGACCTGACGCGCTCAAAACGGGAAAAGTTGTTGGCGCATTAACCACAGACCGCGAGAGTGAACCTCGATATCTGAATCGAGGAAGCGGCCAGATGAGCCAGGACTATGCACTGAGTGACCGCGTTGCGTTCATGGGTCTCGACAATCGAGCCCGTGCGGCCCTGCGGGCTCTGCGTCCGCTCATCGAAAGGGAAATCGGCCCGGCGCTGAAGGGCTTCTACGATCGCGTCAAGGCCACGCCCGAGACCCGCAAGTTCTTCGGCGACGAGCGCCACATGGATGCGGCCGGCAATCGCCAGAAGTCGCACTGGTCGGTGATCGCCGAGGCCGATTTCAGCGACACCTACGTCAAGGCCGTGCGCGCCATCGGCGAGACCCACGCCCGCATCGGCCTGGAGCCGCGCTGGTACATCGGCGGCTACGCCCTGGTCAGCGAGCACCTGATGCGCTCGGCGATCCGCGAGGTCTGGCCCAAGGGCTTCATGGCCAAGGCCGACGGCGCCGAAAAGGCCGGCGATGCGGTCTCGGCGCTGATGAAGGCGGTCATGCTCGACATGGACTTCGCCATCTCGATCTATCTGGAGACCATCGAGGCCGAGCGCAAACGCCTGGAAGAGGTGCGCCTGGCCAACGAACGCAGCCAGACCGCCGTGGTCCAGGCCCTGGGCGAGGCCCTGTCGCGCCTGGCCGAGGGCGATCTGGCCTCGCGCCTCGACATCGAGGTCACCCCCGACTTCCAGAAGCTGAAGGGCGACTTCAACGCCGCCGTGGCGACCCTGGAAGAGGCCATGGCCGCCGTGGCCGCCGCCACCGACGGCATCCGCTCGGGCACCGACGAGATCGGCGTCGCCGCCGACGACCTGTCGCGCCGCACCGAGCAGCAGGCCGCCAGCCTGGAAGAAACCGCCGCCGCCCTCGACGAGATCACCGCCACGGTCAAGCGCGCCGCCGCCGGCGCCCGCCAGGCCTCCGACGTGGTGGCCGGGGCCAAGACCGACGCCGAGCGCTCGGGCGTGGTCGTCACCGACGCGGTCGCCGCCATGGGCGAGATCGAGACGAGCTCTCGCGAAATCAGCAACATCATCGGGGTGATCGACGAGATCGCCTTCCAGACCAACCTCCTGGCGCTCAACGCCGGCGTCGAGGCCGCGCGGGCGGGCGATGCGGGCAAGGGCTTCGCGGTCGTGGCCTCCGAGGTGCGGGCCCTGGCCCAACGCTCTGCCGAGGCGGCGAAGGAGATCAAGACCCTGATCGGCGCCTCGTCCAAGCAGGTTGAGGCGGGCGTGGCCCTGGTCGGCCAGACGGGCGAGGCCCTGCGCGGCATCGTCGTCAAGGTGGCCGAGATCGACGCCCTGGTCGGCGAGATCTCGTCCTCGGCCCAGGAACAGTCGAGCGGCCTCGCCCAGGTCAACATCGCCGTCAACCAGATGGACCAGGTCACCCAGCAGAACGCGGCCATGGTCGAGCAGACCACCGCCGCGACCCATTCGCTGAAGGGCCAGTCCAACGAGCTGACCCGCCTCGTCGGCGGCTTCAAGACCTCCCGCCAGGCGGCGCCGGCCCAAGCTGCCCGTCCGGCGCCTCGCCCGGCCGCGGCCCGCGTGGCCTCCCGTCCCGGCGCGCACCGCGGCTCGGCCGCCGTCGCCATCGACCAGGACTGGGAGGAATATTGAATTCTGTGCAGTCGGGGCGCGGCTTAGCGTAACGCGCTCCGACCAGTTTCTTCGCGCGTCTCCTCACCTGGCCCGCCGCAAGGCGGGTCTTTTTCTTGGAGAGCGTAGTCTTGGAGAGAACTGGACGTTACTTGGGGACGCCATTGTCCAGACAGCAAAACGCCCCCGCCGGTCCGGCCTTGGCGCGTCCCCTGCGGGATGCGCCGGCCTGGACCAGCGGAGGCGCTTGAAACCCCCTCTGGGAAGGCGCGTAAGTCTTACGCGCCGCCCGGGAAGCGGAACGGAACCTTCACGGTGCCGGTCTTGGAGCCCATCGGCAGCTTCTCGGCAATGCACATGGCCGCCTTGTCGAAGCCCTTGCCGGCCGCGCTGTTGTCCACGACCTTGCAGGCCGAGAGCTTGCCGGCGTCGGCGGTGCACTCAAGCATCACCTGGGCGGCGTCCTTGGTGTTGGCGAACTGCTGCAGGCAGCGGCCCATTTGATCTTCGAAACCGCCGGCGGCCGAAGCGGCCTGAGCGACGAAAAAGCTGCCGGCGATTCCCGCGGCAATAGCGATCGGATATTTCATCCCGCTGCTCCTAGTATTTTTTCTTCGTCCGTTGGACGTTGCGCCAACCGGACGCCTGCACCTTTTCGCAGCCGCAAGTTAAGATAGTCTGAGTCACCGAAGAATAATCGATATTTACTTATCGATAACCATAATGACTTGTGAATGGCGCCAAGCCGCCACATTCCACCCACTCTAGACTCAAATATGCGCGCGTACGCACACATCGATACGGGTGCGACAGGGGGTGCGACAGGGTGCGGCCATCATCCTTAACCAAAGTCAGGAAGAATTAGGAATCTATCGTGATGATCGCCTCACATTGCGGACGGTCCGTGGGCACGGCCGTCTCTTGGAGGGGATTTGTCATGAAGCGCTTTCGACTCGTCGATCTGCCGTTGATCATAAAAATCGGCTTCGCGCCGGCCTTCGCACTGCTGATGCTGGCGGCCATGGCCGTCGGGTCCATCGTCGTGCAGAAGAACCAGTCGGCCGCGCTGCAGCAGGTCGTCGAAACCGACATGCGCACCAACAGCGAGATCCAGTCGCTGTCGCGCCGCATCACCGACGCGCACGGCACGCTCTACCAGATCATGGCCTCCAAGGCCGACCCGATGGCCGCGCCGGCCGGGCCGCGCATCACCGAACTGCTCACCGAGTTCGACAACCTCGGCAAGGAAATGAAGGGCCTGTCGGCCCGCCTTCCCGCCTCCGAGCGTCCGAAGATCGACGCCCTGGTCAAGGCGCTGGCCGAGTGCCGCAGCGCCGTCGACACCGTCAGCGGCATGATCGACGTCGACGCCGGCATGGCCGGCAGCTTCGCCGCCAGCTTCGAAGACCAGTACGTCAAGATGGCCGCGCAGCTGCAGAAGGTCGTCGACGACGCGGCCGCCCGCGCCAAGACCCAGGCCGCCAAGCGCCAGGCCGAGGCCGCCGCCTCGATCAGCATCACCATCGTCCTCTCGCTCATCACCCTGGCCGCCGTCGGCGTCCTGGCCTTCCTGACCATGATGAGCACCCGCAAGTCGATCGCCGACATCGCCGGCGCCACCGAGAAGCTCTCCAAGGGCGACAACGGCATCGATCTGGAACGCCTGACTCGTGGGGACGAGCTGGGCGCCATCGTGCGTTCGCTGAAGGTGTTCCGCGACAACCAGCTGCACCTGGAGCAGCTGCGCGCCGAGCAGGAGAAGTCGGCCGCCCTGACCGCCGACGAACGTCGCGCCAAGGAACAGGCCGCCGCCGCCGCCGCCCGCGAGAGCGCCCTGGTGGTCAGCTCGCTGGCCGAGGGCCTGGAGCGCCTGGCCCAGGGCGACCTGACCTTCCGCGTCACCGCCAACTTCCCGGGCGAGTACGCCAAGCTGAAGGACGACTTCAACGGCGCCATCGCCCAGCTGCAGGACACCGTGAAGGTCATCACGGCCTCGACCGACGGCCTGCGCACCGGCGCCGACGAAATCGCCCACGCCTCCGACGACCTGTCGCGCCGCACCGAGCAGCAGGCCGCCAGCCTGGAAGAGACCGCCGCCGCCCTCGACGAACTGACCGCCACCGTGCGCCGCACGGCCTCGGGCGCCCGCCAGGCCTCGGACGTCGTCTCGACCACCCGTGGCGAAGCGACGCATTCCGGCCAGGTCGTCCATCAGGCAGTGTCCGCGATGGGCGAAATCGAAAATTCCTCCAAGCAGATCAGCCAGATCATCGGCGTGATCGACGAGATCGCCTTCCAGACCAACCTCCTGGCGCTCAACGCCGGGGTGGAGGCCGCCCGGGCGGGCGAAGCGGGACGTGGTTTCGCAGTCGTCGCCCAGGAAGTCCGCGCGCTCGCCCAGCGCTCGGCCGAGGCCGCCAAGGAGATCAAGACCCTGATCTCGTCGTCGACCCAGCAGGTCTCGGCGGGCGTGTCGCTGGTCGGCCAGACCGGCGAGGCCCTGCAGCGGATCGTGGCGAAGGTCGGCGAGATCGACGCCCTGGTCACCGAGATCGCCGCCTCGGCGGCCGAGCAGGCGACCGGCCTCAACGAAGTCAACACCGCCGTCAACCAGATGGATCAGGTGACCCAACAGAACGCCGCCATGGTCGAGCAATCGACCGCCGCGACGCACTCGCTGAAGGGCGAGACCGCGGAGCTGGTGCGCCTGATCGGTCGCTTCCGTGTGGGCGAAGGCGCCACGCAACGCTTTGAACGCCCGCGCGAAGCCGACGCCCACGTCGACTCGCCGGCCCGCAACCCCGTCGCCGAGCAACGCGCCCGGCTCGGCGCCTTCGCCCGGCCCGGCCGTGGTGGAGCCGCCGCAGCGGCCGCCCCGGTCAGCGACGGCTGGGAGGAGTTTTGATGACTGTGCTTTCGCTGCCCGAAACGCTTGATCTGAAGGCGTCGGGTCCCCTCAAGGCGGCGTTCCTGGAACGCCGCGGCGATGCGGTCGAGGTCGACGCCGGCAACGTCCGTCGCCTCGGCGGCCTGTGCCTGCAAGTGCTCCTGGCGGCCAAGACCGCCTGGGCGGCGGACGGCAAGTCCTTTTCTATCCGGGCCCCTTCGGAGGCCTTTGTCGAAACCACCCGTCTGTTCGGCGCCGAAGGGGCGCTTCTTTCGGCGGATATCCATGGAGTTCAATCGTGACGCGGACGGTCCTCACGGTCGATGATTCCCGAACGATGCGGGACATGCTGCGCATGGCCCTCGCCGGCGCCGGGTTCAACGTCGTCGAAGCGGTCGACGGCGAGCACGGGCTCGAAGTTCTTTCGGCCCATCGCCCCGACGTGATCATCACCGACATCAACATGCCCAAGCTGGACGGCTTCGGCTTCATCGAGGCGGTGCGGGTCGACGACGACTATCGCGCCATCCCGATCCTGGTGCTGACCACGGAAAGCGACCCGGCCAAGAAGGACCGCGCGCGCCGCGCCGGCGCCACGGGCTGGATCGTCAAGCCGTTCAACCCGGAAAAGCTGGTCGACGCCATCCGCCGCGTCGCGGCCTGACGTCGTTTCCCCCTGCCCGGGGGCACTGAAGACTCTCTCGTTTTAGGAACGTTGGAATGGACGAGTTAGAGGCCATCAAGGTCACCTTCTTCCAGGAATGCGAGGAACTGCTCGCCGACCTCGAAGGCGGGCTCCTGGCCATGCAGGACGGCAATGACGACGGCGACACCGTCAACGCCGTGTTCCGCGCCGTCCACTCGATCAAGGGCGGCGCCGGCGCCTTCGGCCTCGAGCCGCTGGTGCGCTTCGCCCACGTGTTCGAGACCCTGCTCGACGCCGTTCGTTCCAACGAAGTGCCTGCGACCCCGGACCTGGTCGTGACCCTGCTGCGCGCCTCGGACGTGCTGGCCGACCACGTCAGCTCGGCCCGCGGCCTGGGCGTCGTGGACGAAGCCGTCTCGGCCGCCATGGCCGCCGAACTTAAGGCCTGCACCGACCCGAACGCCGCGCCGGCTCCCGTCGCCGCGCCCGTGGTCGAGGCGGCCGCCTTCGAAGCCGCGCCCGTCGCCGCCGCCCCGGCCGAAGCGTTGATCGGGGCCGACGACGCCCTGGACGACGACGACCTCGGCTTCGACTTCCAGCCGATGACGATCACCATCGACGAGCAGGCGGCCGACGTCGCCGCCGCCGCGGGCAATGTCTGGACGGTGTCGATCCGTCCGAAGTCGGACCTCTACCGCAAGGCCAACGAGACCGCCCTGCTGCTGCGCGAACTGGCGCGCCTGGGCCCGATCGAGGCCACCCTGGACGCCAGCGCCATCCCGCCGCTGGACATGCTGGACGCCGAAGCCGCCTACGCCACCTGGACGGTGCGCCTGGAGACCGAGGAAGACGAGACCGCCATCCGCGAGGTCTTCGAATTCGTCGACGGCGACTGCGACCTGGAAATCACCCGCGGCGAGGGCCTGGCCCCCGACGCCGCCCTGGCCGCCTTGTTGGCCGGCGACGCCCCGGCGCCCGCCGCCCCGGCAGCGCCTGAGCCGACGATCGTCGCCGAGGCTCCGGCCCCGATGGTGATCGAAGCCGCCCCCGAACCCGTGGCCGCAGCCCCGGTCGTCGAAGCCGCTCCGGCTCCGGTCGCCGCGCCGGTCGCCCCGGCCCCCGTCGCTGCGGCTCCCGCCGCCCCGGCCGCCGCCAAGACCCAGCAGATCGACGTCCCCGGTCCGGGCCAGTCGGTGATCCGCGTCGATCCCGAGCGCATCGACCGCCTGATCGACCTGGTCGGCGAACTGGTCATCAACCAGGCCATGCTGGCGCAGCGCGTCGGCGAATACGGCATCGCCCCCTCCTCCAACCTGGCCATGGGCCTCGACGAGCTGGAACAGCTGACGCGCGAGATCCAGGACAGCGTCATGGCCATCCGCGCCCAGCCGGTGAAGTCGGTGTTCCAGCGCATGCCGCGCCTGGTCCGCGAAGTCGCCAGCATGACGGGCAAGCAGGCCCGCCTGGTGATGGACGGCGAGAACACCGAGGTCGACAAGACGGTCATCGAGCGCCTGTCCGACCCGATCACCCACATGCTGCGCAACGCCATCGACCACGGGCTGGAAAGCCCCGAGGAGCGCAAGGCGGCCGGCAAGAATCCGGAAGGCGTCGTTCGCCTGGCCGCCCTGCATCGCAGCGGCCGGATCGTCATCGAGGTCTCCGACGACGGCAAGGGCATCAACCGCGAGCGCGTCCACTCGATCGCGATCAAGAAGGGCCTGATCTCGCCGGAGCTGCAGCTGACCGACGAGGAGATCGACAACCTGATCTTCCTCCCGGGCTTCTCGACCGCCGACAAGATCTCGGACGTCTCGGGCCGCGGCGTCGGCATGGACGTGGTCAAGCGCTCGGTGCAGGCCCTGGGCGGCCGCATCTCGATCACCTCGCGTCCGGGCCAGGGCTCGACCTTCACGCTCAGCCTGCCGCTGACCCTGGCCGTCCTCGACGGCATGGTGGTCGACGTCGCCGGCGAGACCCTGGTGGTGCCGCTGGCGGCCATCGTCGAAAGCCTGCGCCCCAAGCCCGAAGAAGTTCGCCCGCTGGGCCCGGTCGGCTCGGTGCTGGCCGTCCGCGACAGCTTCGTGCCGCTGATCGACGTCGGCCTGACGCTCGGTTACCGCGACAGCTCGCCGCCGCCGACCGAGGGCGTCGTGCTGCTGGTCGAGGGCGAGGACGGCTCGCGCGCCGCCCTGGTGGCCGACGCCATCCACGGCCAGCGCCAGGTGGTCATCAAGTCGCTGGAGCAGAACTACCAGCAGGTCGACGGCGTCGCCGCCGCGACGATCCTGGGCGACGGCCGCGTGGCCCTGATCCTCGACGTCGACGCGGTGATCAGCCTGCGTCGCCGCGAACCGCCCCGTCCCGCCGAACCCACCCTGATCGCCGCGGAATAAGCCGATGACCGAAGAAATCACCGTCACGGGCGAACGCCGCGAACTGATCTCGTTCCGCGTGGGCGAGCAGGAATACTGCGTGGACATCATGGCCGTCCGCGAGATCCGCGGCTGGTCGCCGGCCACCACCCTTCCGCAGTCGCCCGGCTACATGCGCGGCGTCATCAACCTGCGCGGCGCGGTGCTGCCGATCATGGACCTGGCCTGCCGCCTGGGCATGCCGGTGATCGAGCCGACCGTCCGCAGCGTGTTCATCGTGGTCAAGGCCGGCGACCGCATGATCGGCATGCTGGTCGACGCGGTGTCGGACATCCTGTCGATCACCGACGACCTCGTGCAGCCGACCCCGGACCTGGCCTGCGACGCCGTTCGCAGCTTCATCCGCGGCATCATTTCCATCGACGGCCGGATGATCAGCGAGATCTCGCTCGATCGCCTGCTGCCTGAGCGCGAGGCCCTGGCCGCCTGATGACCTTCGCTCCCTCCTCCACCGATCGGCGCGAGGCCCTGGTCGACGGCGAGTTCGCCTTCACCACCCAGGACTTCAAGCGTATCGCCGAGATCCTCTACGGCATGGCCGGCATCAGCCTGCCGGACACCAAGGCCACGCTGGTCTATTCGCGCCTGGCCAAGCGCCTGCGCGCCCTGGGCCTGCGCTCGTTCAAGGAATACTGCGCCTTCGTGACCAGCGAGCAGGGCCTCGACGAGAGCCAGGAGATGCTGCGGGCCCTGACGACCAACGTCACCCGCTTCTTCCGCGAGCCGCACCACTTCGACGACCTGCGCGCCAACATCCTGGAGCCGATCGCCGACCAGGTGCGCGCCGGCCGCCGCCTTCGTCTGTGGTCCGCCGCCAGTTCGTCGGGCCAGGAGCCCTATTCTATGGCCTTCACGGTGCTGTCGGTCTGGCCGAATGCGGCCGAACTGGACATCCGCATCCTGGGCACCGACATCGACACCAACGTCCTGGCCACCGGCCGGGCCGCCGTCTATGACGAGCACCTGCTGGAAGGCGTGTCGCAATCGATGCGCGGCCAGTTCTTCGAGCGTGATCCGAGCGACCGCCGCGCCTGGCGGGTCTGCGAGGCCGCGCGCAGCCTCGTCGCCTTCCGCGAGCTGAACCTCAACGGCCCGTCGTGGCCGATGAAGGGTCCGTTCGACGCCATTTTCTGCCGGAATGTCGTGATCTATTTCGATGAACCGACCCAGGAGCGGGTCTGGAGCCGTTTCGCGCCGCTGCTGGCGCCGGGCGGCAAGCTCTATGTCGGCCACTCCGAACGCGTCGGCGCCAATGTGCGCGGCTTCGAGAGCTGCGGCCTGACCGCCTATCGCAAGACGGGGGTCTGAGCATGGCCAAGATTCGCACCCTCGTCGTCGACGACTCGGCGACCATGCGCGGCCTGATTACCGCCGCCCTCAACCGCGATCCCGAGATCGAGGTGGTCGGCGCCGCCGGCGACCCGTTCGAGGCCCGCGGCATGATCAAGGCCCTGAACCCCGACGTCGTGACCCTCGACATCGAGATGCCGAACATGAACGGCATCGAGTTCCTCGAGAAGATCATGCGCCTGCGGCCGATGCCGGTGGTCATGGTCTCCAGCCTGACCCAGGCCGGGGCCGAGATGACCCTGCGCGCGCTGGAACTGGGCGCGGTCGACTGCGTGGGCAAGCCCACCACCGCCACCGGCACCGCCGAGGCGCTGGCTGAAGTCGCCGAGAAGGTGAAGACCGCGGCCCGCGCCTCGGTCCGCACCAAGGCCGACGCGCCGGCGACCCCGGCCCGTCGCGGCGGCGCCTACCTGCCCTCGGGCGACGTGGTGGCCATCGGCTCTTCGACCGGCGGCGTGGAAGCCCTGCTGACGATCCTGTCGCAGTTCCCCGAGACCTGCCCGCCGACCGTCATCACCCAGCACATGCCGGCGACCTTCACCGCCAGCTTCGCCGCGCGCCTCGACCGCGCCAGCGGGGCCAAGGTGCAGGAAGCCGTCGACGGCGCCCCGCTTGAAGTCGGCAAGGTCTATGTCGCTCCCGGCGGCGCCACGCACCTGGAAGTCGTCCGCTCGGCCGGCCTGCGCTGCCGCCTGGTGGCCGGCGATCCGGTCAGCGGTCACCGCCCCTCGGTCGACGTGCTGTTCCGCTCGGTGGCCCAGGCCGTCGGAGACAAGGCCGTCGGCGCGATCCTCACCGGCATGGGCCGCGACGGCGCGCAGGGGCTGCTGCAGATGCGCCAGGCCGGCGCCCGCACGGTCGGCCAGGACGAGGCCAGCTGCGTCGTCTACGGCATGCCGCGCGCCGCCCAAGAAATCGGGGCCGTGGAGAAGCAGGTTTCCCTGTCCTCCATCGGCCAATCCATCCTCGATCTGGCCTCCGCGAGGCGATAGTCCCATGCCCCAAGCAAGCTCCATTTCCGTTCTCGTCGTCGATGACCAGCTGACCATGCGGGCGCTGATCCGCAACGCGCTGCAGCAGATCGGCTTCAAGGACATCCGCGAGGCGCCCGACGGCGAAGAAGCCCTGAAGAACCTGCTGGCCAAGCCGGCCAACCTGGTGATCTCGGACTTCAACATGCCGAAGATGGACGGCCTGGCCCTGCTGCGCGCCGTGCGCTCGCACCCGCCGATCCGCCAGACCGCCTTCGTCATGCTGACCGGCCGCGCCGACCGCGAACTGGTGCAGCGCGCCGTGCAGTTCGGGGTCAACAACTACTGCGTCAAGCCGTTCACCGTGCAGGGCCTGCGCGACAAGATCGAGCAAGTGTTCGGACAGCTGACATGATCGGCAGGGATTATTCTCACGACGACGAGCTGCGCGCGACCAAGGTCCACGTGACCCAGGGCGAGAGCCATGTCTCGACCGATCCCAACGTGGTGATGACCACGGTGCTGGGCTCGTGCATCGCCGCCTGCATCCGCGACCCGCAGGCGGGCGTCGGCGGCATGAACCACTTCCTGCTGCCCGACGCCGGCGACGGCCGGGGCGGCAACGGCGGCGACGCGGTGCGCTACGGCGCCTACGCCATGGAACTGCTGATCAACGGCCTGCTGAAGAAGGGCGCCCGCCGCGAGCGGCTGGAAGCCAAGATCTTCGGCGGCGGCAAGCTGTTCGACAGCCTGTCGGACGTCGGCGCCAGCAATGCGGCCTTCGCCGAGCGTTTCCTGCGCGACGAAGGCATTCCGATCGTCTCGTCCAGCGTCGGCGGCGTCTCGGCCCGCCGGGTCGAGTTCTGGCCGGTCACCGGCCGGGTGCGCCAGCGCCTCGTGGCCGTCGACAACGCGCCGCAGGAAGTGCGTCGTCCCGCCCCCATTCCCCAGCCCGCGTCCAACGCCGGCGACCTGGAGCTGTTCTAGTCCTCATGACCGCCCCGTCGACCGCCGCCGCCGATATCGTCGTCTCGCCGGATCACCAGCTTCCGGTGGGCGAACTGTCGCGCCGGCTGGCGGCCGAACTGGCGGCCGCGGCGACGATCTGCCGCGAGTGCGAGCACGTGGCGGGCGAGCTGGCCACCGGCGGCGCAGCCCTCGAGAACATCACCCGGCTTCAGGCCCTGGACGAACTGAGCCAGCGCCTGCACGGCCTGTCGGATGTTCTGGCCCGCATCAGCCAGCACGCCTCGGGCGAATGGAGCCTGTCGGTCGACCCGCTGCTCGAAGGCCTGGGCCTGGCCGACCTCGTCGTGCGCCTGCGTTCCGACCAGGAGCATTCCGGCTGGGGCGCCGAGGCCGGCGAGCTCGACTTCTTCTGAGGCGTCGATGCCCGAGCCGCTAAATCCTTCGACTCGGATCAATCTCGAGCGGGCCACCGTGCTGGTGCTCGACGACAATGGCGCGTCCCTAGACATCCTGTCGGGCGTCGTCTCCGGCTTCGGCGTGCGCACCCTGCACCGTGCGGAGTCGGTGAAGGACGCCCAGGCCCTGGTGAAGATCCACACCTTCGACCTGATCATCAGCGACGTGCAGATGCCCGAGGTCGACGGCTACGAGTTCATCCAGTGGCTGCGGCGCGAGGCGCCCGAGCAGAACCGCTATGTCCCGGTGATCCTGGTCACTGGCCACACCCGCATCTCGCAGGTGTTCAAGAACCGGGACGCGGGAGCCAACTTCACCGTCGCCAAGCCGATCACGCCCAAGGTGTTGCTGGAGCGGATTTTCTGGGTGGCGCGCGAGGAGCGAGCCTTCATCGAGTGCGATACGTACATCGGGCCCGATCGACGGTTCAAGCACGAGGGGCCGCCGCCGGGGACGGACGGCCGACGCAAGGACGACCTTCAGGGGGAGGTTGGGGATGCCCAGGAGCCCAACATGTCCCAAGAGGAAATCAACAATCTGATGAAGATCGCGAAGGTGCAGATATGACCGTTCGCAAGTTCCGTCCGCCCAACCGCCTGGCCTCGATGATCAAGGACCGCGGCGGCCTCATGGCCAAGGACGCGCTCGCCGCCGCCGAGGCCAATGTCGAGGCCCTGCGCGAGAGCTCGCTGGCCGCCCTGGACTCCGCCCTGGAAGCCATCGAGGCCCGCTTCGGCCCCGGCGCTCCCGATCGCGCCAGCGAGGAGTTCGAGACCCTCTACACCATGACCCTGAAGGTCGTGGACGTGTCCGGCTTCGCGGCCGACGCCGGGGTCGACGAGGCGGCCGTATCGCTGTGCGCCCTGGTCGACGCCTGCGCCGAGGCCCAGGCCTGGCGCTGGGACGCCGTCGACGTCCACCTGTCGGCCCTGCGCCTGCTGCGCAACGTCGGCGCCAGCCTGCCGGCGGAGCATCGCCGGGGCATGCTCGACGGCCTGCACAAGGTGGTTCAGCGCTGAATCCCGCACTTTCGTAGCGCCGGCGCCACGTTCGCGCCGGTCGTTACAACTGTTACCGGTCCCATCACTTGATGCGTCCTCCGGTGTTTGTTACGCGTTCGTTGCTACCGGTGTCAGAGAACTCCAACAAGGAGTGACACCGGTTTCCAGAATGACGGCCGAGAACGGTCGCGTGGGAAGGACGCGGGACTGTTTCGAAGCCACGGCGGGGTCTCTCCAAGGCCGCGCCGCAACGAAACGAACGGGAGGAGGAACAAATGTCCTACGGACATGCTGCGCGCCTGCGCGCTCTGAAGATCAGCGTCTCGGCCGGCGCCGTCGCCATGGCCCTGGCGGCCGCGGGTTCGGCCATGGCCCAGGAAGCCCAAGCCACCACCGAGGACGACGCCGTCGAGGCCGTCGTGGTCACCGGCTTCCGCAACAGCCTGGCCAAGGCCCTCAACGTCAAGCGCGAGGAAGCCGGGGCCGTCGACTCGATCCTGGCCGAGGACATCGGCAAGTTCCCCGACCTCAACCTGTCGGAATCCATCCAGCGCATCCCGGGCGTCGCCCTGGCCCGCGACGGCGGCGAAGGCCGCCAGATCTCGGTGCGCGGCCTTGGCCCCCAGTTCACCCGCGTGCGCATCAACGGCATGGAAGCCCTGACCACGGCGGGCAGCGCCGACTCGTCGGGCGGCACCAACCGCGGCCGCTCGTTCGACTTCAACATCTTCGCCTCGGACCTGTTCAACTCGATCACGGTGCGCAAGACCGCCGAGGCGACGACGGAAGAGGGCTCGCTGGGCGCCACGGTCGACCTGCGCACCGCCCGCCCGTTCGACTACAACGGCTTTGCGATGTCGGCCTCGGCCCAGGCCGGCTTCAACGACCTGTCGGAGAAGACGACGCCCCGCGGCGCCTTCATGATCTCCAACACCTGGGCCGACGGTAAGCTCGGGGCGCTGTTCTCGATCGCCTACACCAAGCGCAAGACCGTCGAGGAAGGCCACAGCTCGGTGCGCTGGGCCACCGGCAACGCCTTCGGCCCGGGCTTCGACGCCTGCAACCGCACTTCCGAAGTCGTGGGCAGCCCGGGCTACACTGTTCCCGACCTCACCCGCTGCGGTTCGAACGCCACGCTTCCGGCCCTGGCCAACCCGAACGCCGCCGCCCAGGCCAACAACGCCGCCCTGCACCCGCGCTTCCCGCGCGTCGACCGCTTCCAGAACGACCAGGAACGTCTGGGCGCCACCTTCGCCCTGCAGTTCCAGCCCTTCGAGGGCACGACGATCTCGTTCGACGCCCTCTATGCCGACCTGAAGGGCACGCGCGAGGAATCCTACCTGGAGGCCCCATCCTTCAGCACCGGCAATCCCTGCACCACCGCCAACGTCGCCACCAGCTGCGGCATCGCCGACACCAACGTGGTCTCCTCGACCATCCAGGACGGCGTGATGGTCAAGGGCGTGTTCGACGACGTCGACCTGGCCGTCGAGAACCGCTTCGACAAGCTGCGCACCAAGTTCACGCAGTTCTCGCTGACCGGCGAACACCAGATCAACGACAAGTTCACGATCAACGGCTTCGTCGGCCACTCGGAGTCGGACCACACCAACCCGGTCCAGACGACGCTGCGCTTCGACTACTTCAACGTCGACGGCTATGGCTACGACTACACCGACAGCCGCAATCCAAAGTTCAACTACGGCAACGCCGCCCTGACCGACCCGACCAAGTGGCGCCTGACCCAGATCCGCCTGCGCCCGCAGACGGCCCTGAACACCTATGACGCCGCCCAGGCCTGGGGCGTCTACAAGCTGAACGACACCTGGACGCTGAACGCCGGCCTGAACTTCAAGCAGTACGACTTCGAGACCACCGAGATGCGCCGGACGGTGGGCACGACCACCAACCAGGAAACGGTGATCCCGGCGGCCATCGCGGCCATGTCGCTGGCCAACTTCTCCACCCTGGCCACCCTGGGCGGCGCCCAGACCATCCTCCCGAGCATCGCCAAGGCCGTCTCGGCGCTCAGCCTCAACGACCCGACCGCCTATGGCGGCGCCTTCCGCCTGGGTTCGGAGCCCTCGCTCGGCAACAACCGCAGCGTCTCCGAAGAGAACCGCGGCGGCTACGCCCAGGCCGACTTCCGCACGGAAGTGGGCGACTGGGGCCTGCGCGGCAACTTCGGCGTCCGCTACGTGAAGACCAAGCAGTACGCCACCGGCTACACCTATGTCGGCGGCGCGCCGGTCGCGATCTCGTCGGGCCGCGAATACGACGACACCCTGCCGTCGATGAACCTGGTGCTGGAGCCGACCGACAGCTTCCTGATCCGCTTCGGCGCGGCCAAGGTGATGTCGCGTCCGGACCTGGGCAGCCTGACCCCGGGCTCGACGGTCAGCGTCTCGGGCACCGCCCGCAGCGTCACCGCCGGCAACCCGAACCTGGATCCGTTCCGCGCCAAGACCTTCGACCTGGCGTTCGAATGGTACTTCCAGAGCCAGGCCCTGCTGTCGCTGGCCCTGTTCCAGAAGAACATCGACAGCCTGGTGCAGACGGTCACCACCTCGACCACCTTCACCGGCAACCCGTTCGGCATCCCCGACAGCGTCGCCATCGCCGCCTGCGGCACGACGGTCGGCTGCAGCCCCTCGGCGCAATGGAACTTCTCGACCCCGGTCAACACCGACGGCGGCAAGGTCAAGGGTTTCGAGGTCAATTACCAGCAGCCGTTCAAGTTCCTGCCCGGCTTCCTGGCCAATACCGGCGTGCTGCTGAACTACACCTACGTGAAGTCGGACGTCGACTATGTGAACTCGACTGGCGCCGTGGTGGCGACGACCGACCTGACGGGCCTGTCGCGCAAGGGCTACAACGCCACGCTCTACTACGAAGACGCCAAGTGGAGCGCCCGCGTCTCGGCCTCGTACCGCGACCGCTACCTGACCCGCGTGCTGGGCCAGGAGAACACCACGGCCGCGCCGATCCCCTACGACGGCACCAACGAGACCTTCAACGTCGACGCCTCGGTGCAATACACGCTGAACGACCAGTTCAAGATCACCCTGGAAGGGGTGAACCTGACCGACGAATACCAGGACCAGTTCACCGGCACGCAGAACATGCCGGTGGTCTACCACCACACGGGTCGCGAGATCCTGCTGGGCCTGCGCTACAAGTTCTGATCAGGACTTAGGAAGCGCCCCGCCTTCGGGGGGAGGCGGCGGAAAGGGCGTCGGCGAAAGCCGGCGCCCTTTTTCGTGGCTCCATATGCTCCCCCTGAAGGGGGAGCTGTCGCGGAGCGACTGAGGGGGAAGGGACTGCTGCGATTGGGGCTGCGCTGACTTCATCGGACACTTCCCCCTCCGGCCCTTCGGGCCACCTCCCCCTTCAGGGGGAGGATCCGGGGCTCTCAGTCCGGCCAGAGGTCCTGGATGTCGCCCTTGCGGTTGAGCATGTGGGTGGCGCGCTTGATCAGCATCAGCAAGCGCTCGCGACGGCCTTCGCCGTCGTAGGTCAGGGTGGTGCGGGCCAGGCCTTCCAGCATGAAGCGGGCGAGGTCGCGGCTGGCCTGGAAGCGCGGGCCGGCGCCCGCGTGCAGGATCTTCAGGAAGTGGTCGCCGGCCTGGGCGCGGTCGAACTCGGCCTGGGCGGGCGCCAGCAGGGCCTGGATGGCCGGGTCGGTGCGGCCGGCGGCCTCCAGTTCGGCGAAGGCCAGGAACGGCTCGCTCTGCAGGAGGTCCCAGTAGCTGTCGATGGCGTGCTCGGTGACGTCGGCGCCGGATGGGATGCTGTCGGCGGCGGCGCGGAACAGGGCCGAGCGGGCGGCCTGGACGTGGGCCACGCCGGCCTCGACCAGGGCCTCGCGGGTCGGGAAATGATAGAGCATCGCCCCGCGCGTCAGGCCCGCGGCGTCGGCGATCACCGGGTTGGTGGCCGCGTGATAACCGATCTCGGCGAACAGACGCATGGCGCAGTCGAGGATGCGCGCGCGCGTCTTCAGCGACTTCGGTGTGTCCTTGGCGAGGCGGGCGGCGTCCATCGGGGTCATCTAGTGCGGACGATGCTGCGCTGCAACAGTCGTTTTCCCAATCAATGCAAGGGATCGCGGCGGTTTCAAGTCGTCAGCTGAGCGCCTGCCACAACGGCGCCCGCTGATCGAAAGAAGAGCTTCCGTAACGGCGCCTGGCAAGGTCCCTCCCCACCCTTCCGCGACTCGCCGTCGCAATCGGCGCCGAACCCGGACGGTTTCATTAAAGCGACATGCAATCAGCTTATCCGCCATCCTGTTTCTCGCTTGGGATGGCGGTCGTCGCGGGGGCGGCCCGCCGCAGCGCTGGGGAAGCCTTCATGGCCGCCGACACCGAGATCCGCCGCTATCGCAGCATCTTCATCAGCGACATCCATCTGGGCACGCGCGGCTGCCAGGCCGAGCTTCTGCTGGATTTCATCCGCCACGTCGAATGCGACAAGCTTTACCTGGTCGGCGACATCGTCGACGGCTGGAAGCTGCGCAGCGGCTGGTACTGGCCCCAGAGCCACAACGACGTGGTGCAGAAGATCCTGCGCCTGGCCCGCAAGGGCGTTGAAGTCATCTACGTCCCCGGCAACCACGACGACCGCGTGCGCGACTTCTGCGGCACCCACTTCGGCGGCGTGGTCGTAGCCCGCGACGTGATCCACGAGGCCGCCGACGGCAAGCGCTACCTGGTGGTCCACGGCGACGAATTCGACGGCGTCGTGCAGCACGCCAAGTGGCTCGCCTTCCTGGGGGATTGGTCCTATAGAACCATCCTCATGCTGAACACCTTGCTCAACCGCGCGCGGCGGAGGATGGGGTTCGGCTACTGGAGTCTCTCGGCCTATCTGAAGGTCAAGGTGAAGAACGCATTGCAGTTCATCGAGAACTTCGAAGCCGCCGTCGCCGACGAAGCCCGTCGCCGCGGCGTCGACGGCGTCATCTGCGGCCATATCCACAAGGCCGAGATGCGGGAGATCGACGGTATTCTTTACGTCAACGACGGTGACTGGGTTGAAAGCTGCACCGCTCTGGTGGAGCATATGGACGGCCAGCTCGAAATCCTCGAATGGTCCAAGATGAGGTCCTGGTCGGTGATCGACCGGGCCCGGGCGCTCGCCGTCGAGCCCCCGTTGCCGGAGCCTGCCGCCGCCTGATGCGGATACTTCTCGCCACCGACGCATGGGAACCGCAGGTCAACGGCGTGGTTCGGACCCTCACCAAGGTGATGGCCGAGCTTCGCGCCATGGGCCATGAGGTGGACGTGGTCAGCCCTGACCAGTTCCCGACCTTCCCGCTGCCCACCTATCCCGAGATCAAGCTCGCGATCGGCGCCTACGAACCGGTGCAGGAGCGCTTCAAGTCGTTCGAGCCCGAGGCGATCCACATCGCCACCGAGGGCCCGATCGGCCTGGCCGCTCGCCGCATCTGCCTGGAATGGAAGCTGCCGTTCACGACCAGCTACCACACGCGCTTCCCCGAGTACGTCTCGGCCCGCCTGCCGCTGCCGCTGGCGGCCGGCTACACCTACATGCGCTGGTTCCACAAGCCCTCGGGCCGCCTGATGGTGGCCACGCCCACCATGCGCGACGAACTGGTGCGCCACGGCTTCCGCAATATCTCGCCCTGGTCGCGCGGCGTCGACACCGACGTCTTCAAGCCGCGCCAGTCGGACGAGCCGGATCTGTTCGAGGGCCTGGCCCGCCCGATCTTCCTCAATGTCGGCCGCGTGGCCGTCGAGAAGAACATCGAGGCCTTCGCCAGCCTCGACCTGCCGGGCACCAAGGTCGTCATCGGCGACGGTCCCCAGCGCGAGGAACTGGCCGAGAAATATCCCGAGGTGAAGTTCCTGGGCGCCAAGTTCGGCGACGAACTGGCCCGCCACTTCGCCTGCGCCGACGTCTTCTGCTTCCCCTCGCTGACCGACACCTTCGGCCTGGTGATCCTGGAAGCCATGGCCGCCGGCGTGCCGGTGGCGGCGTTCTCGGCCCCCGGCCCCATCGACATCATCCCGGGCTCCGGCGCCGGCGTGCTGGCGCCCGGCCAGACCGACGGCCTGCGCGAGGCCTGCCTCGCCTGCCTCGACATCGACCACGCCGCGGTGCGCAAGTTCGCCGAGGGCTTCTCGTGGCGCGCCTGCGCCGAGGAGTTCTTCAAGAACCTGCAGCCCTACCCCGAGCCGGAAAAGACCCGCTTCTGGCGCCGCCTGCGGCGCCTGGCGCGGATCCGCCGCAAGACGGCGGCCTGAGAAACCTCCCCCTATGGGGGAGGCGATCGCGTAGCGATCGGTGGGGGGTTCTCGCGAACACCCCCAATGCCTCGAAAGCTGAAAACGTCCCCCCCCTCCGGCCTTCGGCCTCCTCCCCCACGGGGGGAGGGTCAGCCTACTCCCTCCACCTCAGGATCAGCTGCCCTCCGCGGACCTCGTAGGAGTCCAGGGTGTTGAGGAAGCTCATGCCCAGTAGCGAGGCGCTCATCGGGGCCTGGTTGACGTCCATCGGGAAGCGGTCGCGGCGGATCGGGCCGATCTCGAGGCGCTCGGCGGTCCACTGGGCGCCGTAGCCCAGGCCGTTGGCGGTCTCGCTGGTCTGGTCGAAGCGCAGCGAGGCCATGTCGACGCCGATCCGCTGGGCGTCGGCTGGGCTCAGCACGGTGTTGGTGGCGCCGGTGTCGACCAGGAACAGAACCCGCTGGCCGTTGACCTGGCCGACGATGACGAAAGCGCCGCTGGCGTCCTGGGCCACGCGCAGCTCTCGCTCGCCCGTGGCGACCGGCTCGCCGATGTTCAGGGCCATGCGCAGGCGCTGGGGCGCCTCGGCCAGCTCGCCGCGATAGAGGTAGCCGACGGCCAGCACCAGCACGATCCCGGCCCAGATCGCCGCATAGCCCAGGCCATGCAGCGCCTGGCGGCGGGTCGCCCGCAGCAGACCGGTGGACAGGGCCGCGGCCAGCAGGCCGCCCCAGGCGAGGTAGAACCAGCCATTGGTCTCGCGCAGCGCCCAGGGCGAGGCCCGCAGCAGCAGGCCCAGCACGGCGAGGCCAGCCGAGACCACGACGAACCAGACCAGCCAGCGTCGCCACGAGGCGCGCGGCGGAGCCGGCGTCTGCGGCTCGGGCGGCGGCTCGCCGCCCCAGGGCCCCGGATGGCTCATGCCTGGCCCCGCGTCAGCCCTCGTCGCCCTCGCGGCCCTTGCCGGCCTTGAGGATGACCTTGTCGATGCGCGAGCCGTCCATGTCGACGATCTCCACGTCGAAGGCGCCCAGGTGCAGGATTTCGCCCTCGGCCGGGATGCGGCCCAGGCGGTCGAGGATCAGGCCGGCGACGGTGTGATAGCCGCCCTCGGCCTCGAAGTTCTCGCCCAGGGCGTCGTTGAGCTCCTGGATGTCGAGGCGGGCGTCGACCAGCCAGCTGCCGTCCTCGCGGCGCAGGATGCGGCGCTCGCCCTCGTCGTGATCCTCGGGGAAGTCGCCGGCGATCATTTCCAGGAGGTCGATCGGGGTGATGACGCCCTGCACCGAGCCGAACTCGTCGACCACCAGGGCCACGTGCAGCGAGGTCTGCTTGAAGACGGCCATGGCGCGCAGCAGCGACATGGTCTCCGGAATGGCGATCGGCTGCTGGATGTGGGCGCGCAGGTCCAGCGGCTCACCGCCGAGGCAGGCGTCCAGCAGGTCCTTCTTAAGCACCACGCCGATCTCGCCGTCCAGGTCGCCTTCCATGGCCACGACGATGCGCGAATAGGGGCACTCGCGCACCTCCGCCAGGACGGCCTCGGGCTCGTCCGACAGCGAGATCCAGTAGAGGTCGCGGCGCGGGGTCATGGCCACGCGGACGGGGCGGTCGCCCAGGCGCAGCACCTCCTGGATCATCGAGCGCTCTTCAGGCTCGATCAGGCCAGCGTCGGCGCCTTCGGCCAGGACGGTCTCGACCTCTTCGGAGGTGATGCCGCTGTTGCGCTCGTCGCGCACGCCCATCAGCTTGAGGATGGCGGCGGTCGACACCGTCAGCAGGGTCACGAACGGGCGAAGCACGGTGGCCACCAGGGCCAGGAACGGCGCCATGGCGCGGGCGATGGTGTCGGGGAAGATCAGGGCCAGGCGCTTGGGCACCAGCTCGCCGAGGATCACCGAGACGTAGGTCAGGCCGACGACGACGATGGTCGTGGCGATGATTTCCGAATGCGGGCCGATCACCGGCTGCGGCTCGAGCCACTTGTCCAGCGCGCCGGCGATGGTGGCCTGGCCATAGGCGCCGGCCAGGATGCCGATCAGGGTGATGCCCACCTGCACGGCCGACAGGAAGCGGGTCGGATGCTCGGCCAGGGAAAGGGCGATCTTGGCCCCGCGGTCTCCCCTGTCGGCCTGGCTCTGTAGTCTGGCCCGCCGCGCGGAGACCACCGCGAGTTCGGACATGGCGAAGACCCCGTTCAACAGAACGAGGAACAGAACGACGGCGAGCGCGAGGAGTATCATTGTCCCTAGGGGCAAGTGACGCGGCGCCGGACGGCTGCCACGGCCCAGACTTTCATTACGCGGCGCGGGCGGACCGGAGGGCACTATACAAAAGAAAACGCCGCGGCCCATAGGACCGCGACGCAATCTTCGGTCGCGGGGCGAAAACCGCCCCGAAATGCGCCCTTTTTTACGAGGCCGGGCGAGCCATGGCGGTCTTCTTGGCCACCACGTCCTTCTGGGCCTGATGCTGACCGGGGGGCAGAGGGATCAGGCCGCGGCCCTGCAGGTAGCCGCCGCGACCGGTGGCGGCGTCAGAGGTGAACTCCTTCAGGAAGTCCTCCAGGCCGGGCGTCACGCCGATATTGGACTTCTTGACGTAGATGAACAGCGAGCGCGACAGCGGATAGGAGCCATCGGCGATGGTCTGGGCCGAGGGCCGCACGCCGTTGATCGAGGCGCCCTTGATCTTGTCCATGTTCTCTTCGAGGTAGGACCAGCCGAACACGCCCAGCGCGCCGGGGGTCTTGGTCAGGGTGCCCACCACGGCGTTGTCGTTCTCGCCGGCGTCGACCCAGCCGTCATTGCGCAGCGGGTCGACCTTGGCCTTGAACAGCTTCTCGTTGTCGGAGCGGATCGCGTCGATCGACGGGAACTTGCGGGCCCCGGCCTCGATGGCCAGCTCGACGAAGGCGTCGCGGGTGCCCGAGGTCGGGGGCGGGCCGTAGACCAGGATCTTGTTGCCCGGCAGGCCGCCGCCGACGTCGTCCCAGCTGTTGGTGGTGTTCTTCACCCACTGGCCGCCCTTGTAGACGTTGGCGGCCAGGCCCAGGAACAGCTGCTCGGTCTTGAAGTTGTAGTCGGCGCCGTCCTTGTCGGTGGCGACCACGATGCCGTCGAAGCCGATCTTGATCTGGATGATGTCCTTGACGCCCTTGGCGGCGCACTGGTCGAACTCGCTGCGCTTCATGGGGCGCGAGGCGTTGGCGATGTCGGGGAAGCCCTCGCCCGCGCCGCCGCAGAACAGCTTGATGCCGCCGCCCGTGCCCAGGCTCTCGACCTTCGGGGCCTTCTTGCCGGACTTCTTGGCGAAGTTCTCGGCGGTGCGGGTGGCGAACGGGAACACGGTCGAGGAGCCGGCGGCCCAGACATAGTCGCGAGCGGCGTGGGCGGGGACGGCGGCCAGGCCCGACAGGGCGAGCGCGCCGGCCGCGCAGGACAGAAGCTTCTTCATCGTGGATTTCCTGACAGGGAAAGGATGGGGCCGGACGAGCGCGTCTCGCCCGCCCGGCGAAACACGGCTCTAGAAGTCCAGTTGAGCGCGCAGCTGGAACTGCTTGATGCTGTAGTCCTGGTTGGCGCCGAAGTTGTCGACGTCGCCGTCAGTGTAGTTGGCCTGGAAGCGGACGTAGGACGTCGGGTAGTAGTTCAGCCCCAAGGTGACGGCCTTGTATTCGCCGGCCTGCGAGGTGGCCGGCTTGGTCTTCAGGGTCTCGTAGGCCGCGGTGGTGTCGGCGATGTCGTAGCGCAGGGCCAGTTCGACACCGCCCCAGCCGCCGGCGGTCACCGGATTGAGGATCTTGGGCCGCTTGAACTCGCCGGCCATGGCGTCGTAGTTGCGCATCTCGCCGGTCGGCCAGAAGGTCACGTAGGCGTAGCCGACCTTGATCTTCGGGTCGCCGCCGACGCCCGCGCCGCCCAGGCGGGTGACGTCGATCGAAGCGTACTCGCCCTGCACCGAGAACGGCCCGTGCACATAGGCGCCTTCGAAGGCCAGGGTGTTGTCGCGGTTGCCGATGCCCCCCGAGGTATAGAAGGTGGCGTTGCTGTAGGCGGTATTGGTGCGGCCGGTGTAGGCGAAGGCCCCCTCGTCGCCACGGTTGCGGTAGCGGTAGGACAGCGCCAGGTGCAGCTTGTCGAGGTCGCCGTTGACCGGCGCCCAGTGGGCGCGGGTGGTCAGGGTGATCCGCTCCTTGGAGTCGGCGCTGGCGTTGGCTAGGTCGGCGGTGTTGATCGGCGCGCCCTGCACCGCCCCCGTCAGGCTGTAGTTCAGGCCCTGGTACTTGGCCACCACGCCCAGCAGGTAGGAGTCGACGCCGAAGTCGCCGTACGGACCGCGGTCCATGAAGGTGATGAAGCGGGTCGAGGTCAGGTTCTCGAGGCCGGCGGCCTTGATGTTGCCGAACATCAGCGAGACCGGCTCGCTCGGCTTGTATTCGATGAGCACGTCGTCCCAGGCCCAGGCCCCGCCGTTCACGGCGCCGCCCTCGGCCTTATAGGCGAAGTAGTTGTTCAGTTTGCCCTCGATGCCGAGGAAGACCTGGCGGCCGCGCACGTTGCGGGTGTCGAAGTCGCCGCCCGGACCGTCGCGCTGGACGTCCTGGAACACGGCGTCCAGCAGGATCCGACCACGGACCTTGAAGGCCACGTCGTCATTGGAGAATTGCGGAGAACCGCTCCATTTCACGCCCAGGTCCTGGGCCTGGGCGGCGGCGGCGAGGCCCAGGGCGAGCGAAAAGCCCAGCGCCGAGCGGGAAAGCAAAGAGGCACTGACACTCATTACGAGACACCCCCCTTTTAGGTTTGCGCCTGTTTTCCGCGGCCCATGGCGGACGGGATAACGACGTTCTGGGGCTTTAACGGGGGCCCGTGACGGTTCGGATACCGATTTACGACAAGTCGACGACAACTGTTTTCGCGTTCGATGAACGGTGATTTTTCCGTGACAGAGTCGGCGCCGACGGCGCGTTGGGAAATCCGCCCACAGACGAACAGCCCGCCCGAAGGGCGCCGCCGTCCGAACCGTAAAAGCAGAAGGGCGGCCCATCGCTGGACCGCCCTTCGCCATTTCCGAACCCTTGTTCCGGCTCCGGAGAACCCGGAGCCGGTAGATCCGGGCCTAGTATTTCACGCGCAGTTCCAGCCCGTAGGTGCGGGGCGGGTTGAAGTTGGCGTAGTCGCCGATCGTGCCGCGGTTGGCGGCCGAGATACGGTAGATGTGCTCTTCGTTCAGCAGGTTGCGCGACCACAGCGACAGGCTGGCCGAGGCGGCGCCGTCAGCCATGCTGATGTCGGCCAGGGTCAGGTTGCCGTTGACGATGAAGCTGCTGTCGGTCTTGGCCGCCACGTACTCGGTCCGCGAACCGGTCGCCGAGGTGTCGGCGAATTCGGTCTGGAACGAATACTGGGCGTCGGCGTAGTTGGCGTCCAGGTGAGCGCGGAAGGTCATCGAACCGACCGGCTTCTTGTAGTCGATATAGGCCGAGGCGGCGTTCGGCGGCGTGTAGACCACGTTGACCGGGAACGGCGTGCCCTGCGGAACCACCGAGTTGCCGGTGAACGGGAACGGCGCGTCCGGCACCTTCACGTCGGTGTAGGCGTACGAGAAGCCGACCACGATGTCGTCGGTGACCTTGGCCGTGATGTCGGCCTCGAAACCGCGGATCTTGGAGGTGCCCGGCGCGTTGCGGGTTTCCTCGGTGTGCGCGCCCTGGGTCGGGCTGCCGGGGGTGGTGTCGACGCTGTCGAAGTCGATCTGGGTGCCGGTGCGATCCATGGCGTAGGCGGCCAGGTTCACGCGCAGGCGGTTCTCCAGCAGGTCCATCTTGGCGCCGACTTCGTAGGACTTGACCTTTTCCGGATCGAAGGCCTGGAAGTTTTGCGAACGGGCGTTGGCGCCGCCGGCGCGGTAGCCGGTCGAGAACTTGGCGTAGAGGTTGATGTTCTCGGCGGCGTCGTAGGCGACGTTGATCATCGGGTCGAAGCGACCCTTGTCGTAGTCGAACTTGAAGTTCGTAGCCTTGCCGTTGACGACGTAGAGCGTGCCCTCGCGGCTGTCCTTGGTGTAGCGGCCGCCGAGCGTCAGGTGCAGGGCGTCCATCGACGGCGGGGTGTAGGTGCCCTGGCCGTAGACCGCGTAGCTCTCGGCGTCGGCTTCCGAGGCGCGGGTGATGAAGCGGGTGCCGCGCTGCCAGCCGGCCGTGCCGGCCGCGTTCTTCGAGGTGCCGTAGGCCGAGCGGATCGTGTAGGCGGTGCCGTCGGCGTTCCACTGGTTGGTGAACGGCGTGGCGGCCGACTCCTTCACGTGTTCCTTGAAGTAGTAGAGACCGCCGACATAGGTGAAGTTGTCACCGAAGTCGCCGACCAGCTGGAACTCCTGGCTGAACTGGCGCTGATAGAGGTCCGACAGGCTGTAGCGGCCGAAGTTGGCGTTCGGCGCGAAGACGTTGCGCGAGGCGATGCCCGAGTTGTCCCACTGGTTGGTGGCCACGGCGCGGGCGGCGGTGATCGAGCGCAGCTCGAGGTTCGGCGCGAAGCGGTACTTCAGGTTCGCCATCAGGCCGCCGGTCTCGTCGACGCTGGGCTGCTGGATCGTGCCGATGTCCGAGACCGACTGGCGGTCGGTGTGGACCTTGATCAGCGGCGACAGCGGGTTGATCGTGCCGGCCGGAGCACTGGCGGCGGTCAGCAGCTCGGCCTGGGTGCGCACGCGCTTGCCATAGGGGTTGTAGCTGACCAGTTGGCTGAAGAACGGGGTGTTCTCGTCCTTGGCGTAGTCGAAGGCGACCAGGGCGCTGAACTTGTCGGTCGGCTGGTACAGGGCGCTGATGCGGCCGCCCTTGCGGTCGTACTGGTTCCAGCCGGCCTGGCCTTCCAGCGGGTTCTTGGTGGTCGGATCCTGGTGCTGAAGCAGGGCGTCGACCTTGACCGACAGGTTGGCGAACTCCTGGAAGTCCTGGTGCAGCTCGGCGGTGTAGGAGCCGTAGTTGCCGACGCCGGCGACGACGCGGCCGCCGAACTCGCCCGTCGGGGCCTTGGTGACGATGCTGAGCGCGCCGCCTTCGGTGTTACGGCCAAACAGCGTGCCTTGCGGGCCGCGCAGGACCTCGATGCGCTCCAGGTCGAGCAGGGCGGCGTTCAGGCCTTGCTGGCGGCCCAGGTAGACGCCGTCGATATAGACGCCGACGCCCTGGTCGCGGGCGGTCTGGTTGGCGTCGAACGGCACGATGCCGCGGATGCCGATGGTCAGGGCCGACTGGCGGGCTTCGAACGTGGCGACGCGCAGCGACGGGATGGCGCCGTCCTGCAGGCTGATCAGGCTTTCGGCGTGGCGGTCGGCCATGGCCGTCGCGCTCAGCACCGAGATGGCGATCGGCGTGTTCTGCAGATTGGTTTCGCGCTTGGTGGCGGTGACGACGACGTTGTCCAGGGCGGTGGCGTCATCGGCGGGCGCGGCGGGCGCGACATCGGCGGCGTACGCAACTTGCGCCGTGGCGAGCATGAGGGCGGCGATGGCCGCGCCTTCGAAATACTTACGCATGTATGTGTACCCCTTCTTGGTGGGGCGGGGGATAAAACGCCAGCGATGACGCTTCGGCGACACCAATATGTATGTTTCAAGACGTGATAAATTTGCGCCACAGCCGACATCCCGCGTCGCGCCCGCGCACAAATTGCAGATAACAACGTTCGTTTTCGACGTTGAAAGTCGTTCTTGAAACTATTGGTTTAGCGACAAGATTTCCGCGCCGACCGCAGGGCGCCGCCGCCAACTTAGAAACCTCGGAACGAACGGCGATATACAGGATCGCGGTCGCAACCATGCTTGCGAAATATTCTGCACGGATCAAGCTTGACCTTGTCACGCCAGGCGACAGCGCCGCCGGACACCGGACCGTCCTGAAGCGACACAAAACCGTCGCCGAAAATTTGAACGCGTCGGCCTGGCCTGCGCCCTACAGCAGCCGCGAACGGATCGCCTGGGACAGCAGGTCGATCATCGACACCGCCACGACAATGACCAGGACGATGCAGCCGGTCTGGTCGAACTGGAAGGCGTTGATCGAGTCGATGAGGATCTGGCCGATGCCGCCGGCGCCGATCAGCCCCAGCACCGTGGCGGCGCGGGCGCTGCTTTCGAAGCGATAGAGGGCGTAGCTGGTCCACAGCGGGGCCACCTGCGGGATCACGCCCCAGATGATCTCCTGCAGCTTGACCGCGCCGGTGGCGCGCACGCCCTCGACGGGGCCCTTGTCGATCGACTCCACGGCCTCGGCGAACAACTTGGCCAGCACGCCGCCGGTGTTGAACATGATGGCCATGACGCCGGCGAAGGGCCCCAGGCCCACGGCGGTGATGAAGATCAGCGCCACCACCAGGTCGGGGATCGAGCGGATCAGGTCGAGCAGGCGGCGCACCGGCTGCTGGATCCACCAGGGCGTGATGTTGCGCGCGCCCAGTATGCCCAGCGGCACGGCCACGAGCACGGCCAGCGCCGTGCCCCACAGCGCCATCTGGATCGTCTCCCACATCTTGGCGACGAACAGCGACCAGTCCATCGCCATGAAGGCGTCGAGGTCGGTGAAGGCCGAGAAGAAGCCGCGCGCGAAGTCGCGCATGCGCTCCGATCCCGCGAACAGGTCCGGGAACTTGTCGATCTCGGCCGGCTTGAAGCTGACCACCAGCAGGACGGCGACGCCGCCCCACAGCAGCAGGTCGAAGCCGATGGCCGAAGCCGAGCGCTTCGGCGGGGCCGGGATCGGGGTCTCGCTCATCGTCAGTTGGCGGGCAGGCCGGCCTTGGCCTCGGCGGCCAGGCGTTCGGCGCGGACGCCGTCGAGCTTCTTCTGGGCGTCGGCGATCTTGGCGGCGTCGCCGCCTTCCTTGGCCAGGCCGAAGGTCTCCAGGGCCTCCATCTCGCGCACGGTCAGCAGGTGGCTGTCGTCGGCCGGCTTGAAACCGCCGATCGAAAGCCGCCGGAGATTTTCACGCTGCCCGGCGGCCTCGGGCGTGTCGCCCTGAGCGTAGGTCAGGAAGAACTGGCGCAGCTTTTCCTTCACGACCGGGTCGAGGTCCTTGCGCCAGATGATCGGGTCTTCCGGCAGGGTCGGCGACTCCCAGATCACCTTGACCTTGTCGGACTGGCCGTCCTTGCGCTCGGCGTTGAGACGCAGGCTGGTGGAGTTGTTGGTGGCGGCGTCCAGCTTGCCGTTGGCCACGGCGAACAGGTTGGCCTGGTGGTTGCCCGTCAGCACGGTCTTGAAGCAGGTCTCGGGCTTCTTGCCAGCCGGGATGAACAGATAGGTCATCGGCGCCAGGGTGCCCGAGGTCGACTTCTTGTCGCCGATGCCGAAGTTCAGCGACTTGTCGCACTTCAGGAGTTGCTCGACCGTCAGCTTGCTGTCCTTGGGGACGATGACCACCGACTTGTAGCCGTCGACGCCCGAGGGATCGAAGGTGCGGGCGAAGACCTCGCCGTTCGAGCGGCGCACCGCCTCCAGGCCCGACTGGTTGGAGAACCAGCCCAGGTCGGTCTGCTTGGCGCCCATGGCCACGATCAGCGACGAGTAGTTGGACGAGAAGAACGGCTTCACCTTGAGGCCGGTCTGCTTTTCCATGTCCTCCAGGATGGGCTTCCAGTAGCTCTCCATGTTCTGGGCGGACTCGGTCGACAGGATCGAGAAGGTCACCGTGTCCTTCGACGCGGGCGCCTCGGACGGGCCCGAGCAGGCGGCGAGCGCCAGCGCGCTCAGAGCAAGGCCGGCGATCAGGCTGCGGCGGATCATTGCGGGGCTCCTTCCCAGAACACGTCCTCGAATTCCGGGCCGTAGATTTCGATGAGCTTGTCACGGTCCAGCGCGTCGGCGGGACCGTCATAGACCTTCTGTCCCGCCTTCAGGGCCACGACCCGGTCGCAGTAGCGCAGGGCGTAGTCCACCTGGTGCAGGGTGACGATGACGGTGAGGCCGTCGCTGGCGTTCAGGTCACGGAGGATCTCCATGACCTTGCGGGCCGACACCGGGTCGAGCGAGGCGACCGGTTCGTCGGCTAGAATGATCTTGGCCTTCTGGACCAAAGCCCGGGCGATGGCGCCGCGCTGCTGCTGGCCGCCCGAAAGCGTGTTGGCGCGCTGGCCGGCATAGTCGGAAATGCCCACGCGGTGCAGGGCGGCCATGGCCGCCTCGCGGGTCTCCCTGGGCCAGGCCCCCAGCAGGCCGCGCACCAGCGGGATGCGTCCCAGCGAGCCCAGCGCCACGTTGCTGAACAGCGACAGCCGGCCGACGAGGTTGAACTGCTGGGCGATGAAGCCGATGCGGATGCGCGCCTTGCGCACCTGGTCCGAAACGCGCCCCTTGGCCTGGACGGGACCGCCGAAGGCGCTGATCGCCCCATCACCGTCATCGATCCTCTGCAGGCCGTCGATCGAGCGCAGCAAGGTCGACTTGCCCGAGCCCGAAGGACCGATGAGCGCGATCATCTCGCCCCGCGCCACGTCGAGCGATACGGCGTTCAGGGCCTTCCGCGACCCGAAGGTCTTGGATACGGCGCGGATCGAGAGAACTGGGTCCGACGTCATGGTCGGGTCGAATCCTTAACGTGGTTTCCGGCGCGGGCAAATCCGTTCCCTGCTTTGCGGCGCACGCGCAACGGATTTGTGACGGCCGGTGGATCAATTCGCCTCGCCCGCCACGATCAAAAGGGACTTTACATCCTTCGCCTATGCCCCTATCTCGCACGGCTCCGGCGGACCCGAAGTCCTCTAAAGCGCTGCTAACGCCGGCCTGGGTTTAACTTCCAACAGGGGGTTACGTGCATTGTCCACGTACCACACGCCCCTGGACCTGGTCCGTGAGCGGTCACCGGAACGTCCTGTCGCACTCGTGCGACCGGACGCGGTGTCGGTAGCGGCGCGCTGGTTCCAGTCTGAATTCAAAGGCGACGTTTTCTACGCGGTGAAGGCCAATCCTTCGCCGTGGGTGATCCGCGAGCTGGTCGACGCCGGCGTGCGGTCGTTCGACGTCGCGTCCGTGGCCGAGATCGAGCTCGTGGCCGAGCACGCTCCCGGCTCGCGCATGGCCTTCATGCACCCGGTCAAGAGCCGGCGCGCCATCTCGGCCGCCTATTTCGACCACGGCGTGCGCACCTTCTCGTTCGACACGCACGAGGAGCTGGCCAAGATCATCGACAGCACCGGCCAGGCCAAGGACCTGAACCTGATCGTCCGCATGGGCGTGCAGGCCGAAGGCGCGGCCTATTCGCTGTCGGGCAAGTTCGGCGTCGATCTGCATAGCGCCCCCGCCCTGCTGCTGGCCGCCCGTCGCGCCACCCAGGACCTGATGGGCGTGTCGTTCCACGTCGGCAGCCAGTGCATGCGGCCCACGGCCTACCAGGCCGCCATGGCCCAGGCGAGCCGCGCCCTGGTGCGCGCCGGCGTGCTGGCCGACGTCGTCGACGTCGGCGGCGGCTTCCCGTCGATCTATCCGGGCATGGTCCCGCCGGACCTGTCGGAATACCTGGCGGCCATCGACCGCGGCTTCGCCGAGATGATGGTTCACGAGACCACGCAGCTGTGGTGCGAGCCGGGCCGCGCCCTGTGCGCCGAGGCCTCGTCGCTGCTGGTCAAGGTCGAGCTGAAGAAGGGCGACGCGCTCTATCTGAACGACGGGTCGTACGGCTCACTGTTCGACGCTGCGCACATGAAGTGGCCCTTCCCGGTGAAGCTGTACCGCAAGAACGGCGAAGTCGTGGAAGAAGGCCTCAAGCCCTTCCGCTTCTACGGCCCGACCTGCGACAGCGTCGACCACATGCCCGGCCCGTTCTGGCTGCCGGAAAGCGTGGACGAGGGCGACTACATCGAGATCGGCATGCTGGGCGCCTACGGCGTGGCGATGTCGACCCGCTTCAACGGCTTTGGCGAGACCGACACCATCGAGGTGCAGGACGCGCCGATGGCCTCGATGTACGGCCTGGCCAAGCGCTCGATCCCGATGGTTCGCACCGAGGCCGAGGAACGCAAGGTCGTGCGCTTCTCGCGTCCGAAGGGCGCGGCCGGCAAGCGCAAGCGTCGTCGCTGATTTGACGTCTTAGGCGTTTAGTTCTCTCAACGCCGCGCTACCCCCTCCGGCCCTCTGGGCCACCTCCCCCAAAGGGGAGGATCTGGAGCGCCGAGATGCTCCCCTCCGGGGGAGCTGTCGCGGAGCGACTGAGGGGGCCGGCGCGGCGTAAAACCTGTTTCCCCCCGTCGGTCGCTCCGTCCCGGCGAAGGGTTTCTTCCAACGACGGGCGTCCAAAGTCAGGGAAACCGAAGCGATGAACGCTCCCGTTCCGAACAACCAGAAGGCCGAGCTGCTCCAGAACGTCGTGGAGCACGTCGACATCAAGTCGTACGACGCCCGCCCGATCATCGACTCCATGCGCAAGATGTCGTTCAGCTCGCGCGACACCGCCCGCGCGGCCGACATCTTCAACATGGCCCTGGCCGACAAGGGCTGCTCGACCTGGCTGATCCTGGCCGGTTCGACCTCGGCCGGCGGCTGCATGCACGTCTACCGCGACATGGTGAAGAACGGCATGATCGACGCCGTGGTCGCCACCGGCGCCAGCATCGTCGACATGGACTTCTTCGAAGCCCTCGGCTTCAAGCACTATCAGGCCGCCGGCCCGGTCGACGACAACGTCCTGCGCGACAACTACATCGACCGCATCTACGACACCTACATCGACGAAGAAGAACTGCAGGCCTGCGACCACACGATCCTCGAGATCTGCAATCGCCTGGAGCCGCGCGGCTATTCCTCGCGCGAGTTCATCTGGGAGATGGGCAAGTGGCTGTCGGAAGGCAACGCCAAGAAGGAAGGCAGCCTGATCCAGACCGCCTACGAAGAAGGCGTGCCGATCTTCTGCCCGGCC
Source organism: Caulobacter sp. FG7 (assembly GCF_057808875.1). Taxonomy (NCBI): domain Bacteria; kingdom Pseudomonadati; phylum Pseudomonadota; class Alphaproteobacteria; order Caulobacterales; family Caulobacteraceae; genus Caulobacter; species Caulobacter sp. FG7. The sequence continues at coordinate 141,892 of NZ_JBMDIW010000007.1, read as the reverse complement.
TTCGTCGACAGCTCGGCCGGTTTCGGCCTGGTCAAGCACCAGAAGGAAAAGATCGCCGAGAAGGCGCCCTACCTGATGATCGACGCCGTGGCCGACTTCCGTGAACTGACGGATGTCAAGATCGCTGCCGGCACCACCGGCCTGTTCATGGTCGGCGGCGGCGTGCCCAAGAACTTCGCCCAGGACACCGTCGTCTGCGCCGAGATCCTCGGCGTCGAGGCCGACATGCACAAGTACGCCATCCAGATCACGGTGGCCGACGTGCGCGACGGCGCCTGCTCGTCGTCGACCCTCAAGGAAGCCGCCTCGTGGGGCAAGGTTTCGACCACCTACGAGCAGATGGTCTTCGCCGAAGCCACCACCGTGGTGCCGCTGATCGCCAGCGACGCCTACCACCGCAAGGCCTGGGAAGGCCGCGAGAAGCCGCGCTGGAACAAGCTGTTCGGCAAGTAGGCTTGATCGGCGAAGGCCAAGATTGCAGGGTCCCGGGAAGTGATTTCCGAGACCCTTTTTCTATGCGCCTGCCCACCGTCGCCGTCGCCGCGCTCGCCCTGGCGAGCTGCGCCGCCCTGCCCGGCGACGACGACGACCGCTACCTGCATCCCCGCGCCTTCGACGCCCGCGACCACCTGCCCCCGCCGCCGAAGGAGGGGACCGCCGCCGAGCGGCGCGACCGCGAGATCTTCCGCGCCACCCGCCCGCTGAAGGACGGTCCCCGCTGGTCGCTGGCCCAGGCCGACGCCGACAAGAGCCGGATCCTCGAAGGCTATGCCTGCGCCCTGGGGGCCAGCATCACGCCGCAGACCAATCCGAAGCTCCTGGCGATGATGGAGAAGATGCGCGGCGACGTGCGCGCCGCCGTGGCCGGCCCCAAGTTCAAGCACCTGCGTCCCCGCCCCTACCTGTTCGAGGACGCGCCGATCTGCCTGCCCAAGACCGTGGGCCTGGCCGTGTCGCCCGACTACCCGTCCGGCCACTCGACCTGGGGCTGGACCGTCGGCCTGCTGCTGGCCGAGGCCGCCCCCGACCGCGCCCCGGCGATCCTGGCCAGGGCGCAGGGCTTCGGCGAGAGCCGGGTGGTCTGCGGCGTGCACAACATGAGCTCGGTCGAGGCCGGGCGGCGCAACGCCCTCAACCTGCAAAAGGCCCTGCGACGCTCCCGAACCTTCAAGGCCGACCTGGCGGCGGTGCGGGCCGAAATGACTGCGGTGCGCCAGACCGCGCCGGCGCCCGACAAGCTGCGGTGCGAGGCCGAGACCGCCCTGGTGGCCAAGCCGCTGCTGTAGCTTGCGCCGGAGGGTCGGGACCTCTACCTGTGGCCCATGGCCCACATTGCGTGCGATCACGACCACCACCACCACGGCGTCGCCGGGGATGCGCTCGCCGCCGAACTGGCCGCGGCCGAGACCCGCTGCGCGGCGGCCGAACAGCGCCTGACCGCGCCGCGTCGCCGGGTGCTGGAACTGCTGCTGCAGGCCGGCCAGCCGGTGAAGGCCTACGACCTGATCTCCACCTTCGCGGTCGATGGCCCGCCGGCCAAGCCGCCGACCGTCTATCGGGCGCTGGAGTTCCTCGAGAAGCAGGGCTTCGCCCATCGCATCGAGAGCCTCAACGCCTATGTCGCCTGCCGCCGCGAGGCCGACGGCCACGCCGCCGCGTTCCTGATCTGCGACTGCTGCGGCGCCACCCGCGAGTTCGAGCCCGAAGCCACCGCCGACATCATCGCCGCGGGCCAGGCGGCCGGCTACGCCCTGACCGGCGTGACCATCGAGGCCCACGGCCGCTGCGCCGACTGCAAGGAATAGGCGCCTCGGCTCCACGATTGCGGCGGCGCGGAAAAGCCGTCTAGGCTGGCCTCGACAGAGGGTTCGCCCTCGTCCTTCGACAAGCTCAGGATGAGGGCTATTGCCGGCGTGCAGTAGAAGTCCTCTTCCTGGGCCTGTCGAAGGACGAGGGTTTCGGCCCCGCCATTCCAGGGATCGACCATGACGAACGCCCCAGCCTCTCTCGGCCAGGAGACTTGGCCCGGCGTTGAGATCTGGCGCGGCGGGGTCAACACCTGGGACTGCGACGAGATGGGGCACATGAACGTGCGCTTCTACGTCGTCCGGGCGATGGAGGGGCTCATGGGTCTCGCCGCCGAGATGGGCCTGCCCCACGCCTTCGCCCCGCACGCCAACGCCACCCTGGTGGTCCGCGAGCACCACATCCGGTTCCTCAAGGAAGCACACGCCGGCGCGCCGCTGCACATGCTGGGCGGGGTGATCGAGATCGGCGAGAGCGAGGCGAAACTCCTGCAACTGCTGGTCCATTCGGCCACCGGCGAGCTGGCCGCCACCTTCCAGACCACCGTGGCCCATGTGACGCCGCGCGAGGGCGAGGCCTTCCCCTGGCCTTCGATCGTCCGTGAACGGACCAAGGCGCTGAAGGTCGAGGTTCCCGAACGCGCCCAGGCTCGCAGCGTCGACCTGTCGCCGGCCGTCCCGCAGGCCGGCCTGGACCGCGCCGACGAACTGGGCCTTGCCTGTATCGGCCTGGGGGCCCTGGGCGCCGGCGAAAGCGACGTCTTCGGACGCATGCGGGCCGAGCAGTTCATCGGCCGGGTCTCCGACGGCATCGGCGCCTTCATCGCCCCCTTGCGCGACATCGTCGCCGAAGCCGCCGATCCGGCGCCTGGCCGTGTGGGCGGGGCCGTGCTGGAGTACCGGATCGTCTATCTGGCCTGGCCGCGCCTGGGCGACCGGCTGGAGGTGCGCTCGGGCCTCATCGGCAGCGAGGGCCGCGTCATGCGCTGCGCCCACTGGCTGCTGAACCCCGACACCGGCCAGGCGTGGGGAACCTCGACCGTCAGCGCCATCACCTTCGACCTCGACGCCCGCAAGGCCGTGGCCATCAGCCCGGCGGCGGCGGCGAAGCTGGCGGAACGATCGGTGGAGGGGCTGGGGCTGTAGAACCTCGACACATTGACTCAGTCAACACTCAAGAATATTGACTCCGTCAACATCGGAGTCGCCATGACCAGCCAGCACGACCAGGACGTCGCCACCCTGCGGGCCTTCAATCGGACCTATACCCGCCGGTCGGGCCTGCTGGACGCCAACTACGACGGCAGCCCCTTCACATTGAGCGAAGCCCGCGTGCTGTACGAGCTGGCCACGCGGACCGAGCCGGTAGCCGCCGAGATCGTCCGCGCCCTGGGGCTGGATCCGGCCCAGGTCAGCCGCACCCTCAAGCGCTTCGCCGAGCGCGGCCTGGTCACGGCGCGCGACAACCCGGCCCACGGCCGCCACCAGCTGCTGTCGCTGACAGACGACGGCCGCGCGGCGTTCGCCACCCTCGAGGCCAACACCAAGGCCAGCGTCGGCGGCCTGATCGAGCGCCTGCACCCACTGCGCCGCGCCCGGCTGCTGGCGGCGGCGCGGGACATCAACGCGGTGTTCGACAGCGACGCTCCACCCGCCGCCACCCTGCGCGGCCTGGAGCCTGGCGACCTGGGCATGGTCACCGCCCGCCAGGGCGTGATCTACGCGCGGGAGTACGGCTGGGGCCGCGACCACGAGGCCCTGATCGCCGAGATCGTCGCCAGGTTCCACCAGACCTTCGATCCGGCCAGGGACGACGCCTGGATCGCGGAGGCCGACGGCCGGATGGTCGGCTCGATCTTCCTCGTCCGTGGCGAGACGCCGGGCGCGGCCAAGCTGCGGCTGCTCTATGTAGAGCCCGACGCCCGCGGCATGGGCGTGGGCCAGATGCTGGTCGAGGCCTGCATCGCCCGCGCTCGGGCCCTGGGCTACCAGCGGCTGGACCTGTGGACCGTCACGGCCCTAAGCGCCGCGCGGAAGCTCTATCAGCGCGCGGGCTTCGAGGTGACCGAGGAGACGCCCTGCCAGCGGTTCGGCCAGAATCTGGTCGACCAGATCTGGTCGCTGGACCTGGGGGCGTAACCGCCTCCCACACTCGTCATCCCGGCCGTAGCGCAGCGAAGAGCCGGGACCCAGGGGCGGCCGCAATGCGTCGGCGACCGCCGGGAGGCTTCGACAAGCGCTGCGCCCAGCCCCCATGCGTCCCGGGTCTACGGTCCGCCATGCGAACCTCCGCCCGGGATGACGAATGAGGCGCAGGGCGCGGCCAAACCACCAACGGCCACGCTTAAACGCGCGTTCGCCATTTTTGACGCTTTTGTCGAAAAGCTAAGCCAGGGCCCAGATACACCAAGACCCGCTGCGGGGGATAGACGCAGCGGGTCTGGCTATTTCTCGATCATTCGATCTAGGCGGGCGTTTCCTCCCCGAAACGCCGAAGAGAGGGGGTTCTCTGTGGACCCGTTTCTCTCTTGCCCAGTCAGAAAACGGCAAAACCGAGATCGTGTCAACGGCAACGATCTAGATTCCATAAGGGGTTCGACGTTTTTTTGACATCAGACCCGTAGTTTGGACGCTTTAGTCAAACTAAGCACCGTTCGGTTCGGTAATTTTTGACATACTTGTCAAATATCAGCCGTTCAACCGCCCCTTGAGCGCCTCCAGCACCGCCGAGCGGGATTCGAACACATAGTCGGGACGCGACACGGTTACCGGTTCGACGCCCGCCTGGGCCAGGGCCGCGGCGGCGGCGAACAGGTCGCCGGTCGCCAGGAGAGCGCCGTTGGCCCGGCGCGAACCGCCGGCCTCGACGAACGGGGCGACGGCGGCCTGGCCGGCGGCGTCCTGTTCGGCGGGCCAGATCAGGGTGGCCAGGGTGCGGGCGCGCCCCTTGGCCTCGACCACCGACAGCAGACGCGACAACGAGTCGAGCTGCCCCTCCGTCCACGGCGTGACAAGCGAGGCGGTCAGCTGGGCCTGGCTTTTCAGGATGACGCCATCGGACAACACCTTCAGGCCGTTGGCCGCCAGGGTGGCGCCGGTGGTGGTGATGTCGACCACCAGTTCGGCCGCGCCGGCGGCCGGAGCGCCCTCGGTGGCGCCGCTGCTCTCGACGATGCGGTAGTCGGCGACGCCGTGACGGGCGAAGAAGGCCCGCGTCTGGGTGACGTACTTGGTGGCCACCCGCAGGCGACGGCCGGTCTTGGCCAGGTGCAGGTGACCGACCTCGTCGATGTCGGCCATGGTGTCGACGTCGAGCCAGCTCTTGGGCGCCGTCACCACCAGGTCGGCGCGGCCGAACCCTAGAGCCCGGAGCAGCATCACCCGGCTGTCCATGTCGTCGCCGCGCTCACGCAGCAGGTCCTCGCCGGTGACGCCTAGGTGCAGGTCGCCGCTGTCGAGGCCGGCGGCGATGTCGCCCGCCGACAGCAGGCGCACAGACACGCCGGGCAGGCCCGACAGTTCGGCCGAATAGCCGCGCGCGCCGCCGGTCATCTCGACGCGGAAGCCGCATTCGGCCAGCCAGGCCTCGACCTGTTCCTTCAGGCGCCCCTTGGAGGGGATGGCGAAGATCATCGGGGTTTCGGTGGTCATTCGCCGCCTCCGGCATAGGCGCGGGCCGGGCGCACCATGCAGCCCACGGCCCCGGTCTTGGTCTCGCTGCCCAGACTCTTTCCATTAAGGCGGGCCGGCAGACCGTCATAGCGGCCGCCGGCGGCGACCGGGCGCTCCTCGCCGAGGGCGGCGCTGCGCACCTCGAACAGGTAGCCGTCGTAGTAGCCGAAGGCCCGCCCGAAGGCGGCGTTCAGGCGGATGCGGTCGGCAGGCACGCCGCCGGCGACCATGCCGGCCAGGCGCTTGCGCCAGCCTTCGATGGCCGCGTCCAGGGGGCTGCGGTTGGGACCAGCCAGGGCGGCGATGGCGTCCAGCGCGGCGTCCGGCGCATCGCTGACCGCCAGGAAGGCGCGGACCTTGTCGGCCTGCTGCGGCGACAGACGGCCGGCCTTCACCACCTCGGCCTTCTCGACCAGGCGATGGGCGATCTCGGCGGGGCGACGGCCGCCGACCGGCTCGATGCCGGCCAGGGACCACAGCTCCTGCAGCACCGCGGCGGCCTCGGCTTCCGGCAAACCGGCCAGCAGGGCGGCGATGCGGCTGCGCTCGGTCGAGGCGACGGGGGCGGCCTCGCCCTCCAGCTCGGCCTTCAGCTGGCGCGGACGCGAGAAGGTGCGCTTCAGCCGCGCGCCCAGCGGCGGGGTCAAATCGAGGCTGTCGACGAAGGCGGCGAAGAGGCCGACATCGCCCAGCAGCAGGGTCAGGTCGTCGCGACCGCCGGCTGCGGCGCCGGCCCAGGCCAGGGCGGCGATCTCGGCGTCGGCGGCCACCGGATCGGCGGCCTCGAAGGCCTCGACGCCGATCTGCAGGAATTCCTCGGCCCGGTCGCTGCCGCGTGGGGCGACGCGGAAGGCCTTGCCTTCATAGAGATAGCGGCCCGACGCCGCGCCCGAGGACAGGTGCTGGCGGGCGACGGCGACGGTGAAGTCCGGACGCAGGCAGGCCTCGTCGCCGCCGTCTCCGGAGACGACGAACAGCCGCGAGCGCATCGCCTCGCCGGCCAGGTCCAGCAGCAGGCCCAGGGGCTGCAGCACCGGGGCGTCGGTGGGGACGGCGCCGGCGAGAAGGAACGGAGCGCGGATGGCGTCGAGCGCCTCCGCAGGGATGGAACGCTCTAGCCTCAACGGATCAGCCCCCGATGATCTTCTTGACGGCGGCGACCAGGTCGCCGCGCGGAATGGTCTGCTGGCCAGGCCGCTCGGCCTTCCAGGCGGCGTTGTCGGCAACGCCCGAGGCCAGCTCGCGGCCCAGGTCCAGGTCCTTGATCGTCACCGTGCCGGCGGCGATCTCGTCGCCGCCCAGCATAATGGCGGCCGGCGACAGGCGGCGGTCGGCGTACTTCATCTGCGGGCGCATGCCCGAGGTCCCCAGATAGACCTCGGCCGGGACGCCCGCCGCGCGGAGTTCGCTAGCGACGGCGAAATATTCGCCCATGTGGGCCTGATCGAAATTGATGATCACGACCGGACCGCGCGCCGCCGAGGCCGGCTCGCGACCGGCCGCCCGCAGAGCCGCCGCCAGGCGCGAGACGCCGAACGAGAAGCCCGTGGCCGGCACCGGCTGGCCGGTGAAGCGAGCCACCAGATCGTCGTAGCGGCCGCCGCCGCCGATCGAGCCGAAGGTGACCTTGTTACCCTTCTCGTCGGTGGTCGAGAGCAGCAGCTCGGCCTCGAACACCGCGCCGGTGTAGTATTCCAGGCCGCGCACGATCGACGGGTCGATGATCGCCTGGTCGTCGGCGACGCCCAGGCTGGTCAGGGCCGCGTCGATCTTGGCCAGCTCTTCCAGGCCCTCGTCGCCCTCGGCCGAACCGGCCACGACCTTGGCGATGTTGTTCAGCGTCGCGCTGCGACCGCCCACACCCGCCTGGACGAAATCCAGCACCGAGTCGATGGCCTTGCCGCCCAGGCCCGCGCCCTTGGTGAAGTCGCCGCTGTCGTCCAGGCGCCCCTCGCCCAGCAGCAGGCGCACGCCGTCGACGCCCAGGCGATCGAGCTTGTCGACCGCGCGCAGCACGGCCAGCTTCTGGCCTTCGCTGGTCGCGCCGGCCTGGGTGAGCAGGCCGTTGAGGAGCTTGCGGTTGTTGATCTTCAGCACCGCTGCGCCGCGCGGCAGGCCGGCGGCCTGCAGGCCCTCGACGGCCATGGCGATGATCTCGGCGTCGGCCTCCGGGCGGGCCGAGCCGACGGTGTCGGCGTCGCACTGGATGAACTGGCGGAAGCGGCCGGGACCGGGCTTCTCGTTGCGCCACACCGGACCAAAGGCGTAGCGGCGGAACGGCTTGGGCAGGGTTTCCCAGTTCTGGGCGGCGAAGCGGGCCAGCGGCGCGGTCAGGTCATAGCGCAGGGCCATCCACTGGTCGTCGTCGTCCTGCAAAGCAAAGACGCCTTCGTTGGGGCGGTCGCTGTCGGGCAGGAACTTGCCGAGCGCATCGGCATATTCGAAGGCCCCGGTGTCGAGCGCCTCGAAGCCGTAGCGTTCGTAGACGGCCGAGACCGCCTCGAGGATCGACTTCTCGGCGCGCAGGTCGCGGGCGCGCTTGTCGGCGAAGCCGCGCGGGGCGCGGGCCTCGGGGCGGAAGTCCTGGTTCTTGGCGTCGTCGGAAGCGTCGGTCATCGTCGGTCCTTAGAGATCTCTAGGCTTCGACGGATGGCGCTTGCACTTAAGCCCCATCCGCTAGGCGGGGCTCTGGCTGGGTCGCTCGACTTTAGAGCGTGCGGACCCGGCCGATCCCGCGAGGCGAGGTCGGATGGTGGTGGCAGCCATGGTGGTGCGGCGTGCGGCTCATCGCGGCGGCGTATAGCCCAGCCGCCCGGGCTTGTCATCCCGTAGGGCTGTCGGGACAGAAATAGGCGTGAGGGTCGTGGCAGGCGATCTCGATCGTGATCCTGTCGGGATCCTCGAACATCAGCCCGCAGTACCCGCCGCGATAGTCGAAGGCGTAGCGCCCCTCGCCGAGCAGGGGCACGCCCAGTTCGGCCAGATGATCCTGCATCCTGTCCAGGTCCTCGCGCTCGGGGACGGCCAGCGCCAGGTGATGCAGGCCCGGAGCCTTGCGATGGTGGCCGCGCGCCGCGAAGCGCGCTTCGGCTTGGGCCAGAACGATCACCAGGTCGGCCTGGTTGGTCAGGCGGCGGTAGCGTCCGACCTCGCCGTCGGCTCCGACCACGCCCAGCGGCTCGAGCACGCGCAGATAAAACGCCTCCGATCGCGCCAGATCGGAGACGTTGAGGGCCAGGTGGCTGAACCGCGCAAGCGGCATGGGTTCTCCAGGGCGCAGGGGCGGCGTGCGTCCGCCGCCCCCGGCCGGCCTTAGTGGATCACGACCTCGCCATGGTGTCGATGGAACAGGGTCAGGACGTCGAAGGTCAGGACCTTGCCCTTGACGTCGCGGGTGTCGGTCTCGATCACCGCCGATCTCAGATCCTTGATCGTCACGTCGGTGACGGTGACGGCCGGGTCGTCGAAGGCGATCCGCACCTTGCCCGGCTCGAGATCGCAATCGGCCTGGATCTTCAGCTCCACCGTCGAGCCGCGAGCGGTGGCCGTCGCCTGGGGCAGCGGCAGAGGCATGTCCCAGGTTTCGAAATGCAGCCGCGAGGAGATCGGCTCGCCCAGGTCGTTGGACTCCACGAACAGGTAGTCCATGCTCACCATGTTGGCCTTCTGGCCGGCGCTGTAGCACTCCGAGGCCGAGAAGCCCGCGACCAGCGGCATCTCGTAGTTCAGCAGGGCCGACGGCGGGAAGTAGATGCCGCCGGCCGACGAGTTGCTGGAGAACAGCTGCCCCTCCTCGGTGCTCAGCACCATGATCAGGCCGTGGCCGTCGCTGACGCCGTTGCCAAAGCTGTTGCGGCCGCCGACCGTGCTGGGGAACACCTCGACCGCGACCTTGCGGGTCAGGCCCTTGACCCGGATCGCCTCGACCAGGGCCTTTTCCGCGACCACGTAGTTCACCGCCAGGGCTTCGTCGCGATCGTTGAGGGCCAGGGGCACGTGGAAGCTGCCGCCCTTGTCGACGATCGGCTTGGCGTAGCCGGGCGCCGGCGTGAAGCCCTTCAGGCCCGACAGGTCGATCGGCTCGGGCTTGGAATAGCGGCGGCCGCCGTCGCTGGAACGGATCAGCGCCGGCACGGGCTGGCCGTTCTTCAGAAGGTCGACGCGGGCCAGCACCTCGTCGCCGTGGATGGCGAACGACACCCCGCCCAGGGTCCCTTCGCCGACGACCTGCTCCTCGCCCAGCTTGCCGCCCTCGATCCGGCGCAGGTACAGCTTGCCGCTCGTGCGATCCTTGTAGCCCAGCACGCCGAACGGCGGGGCCTTGGTCTGAACGCGGCCGACCGGCACCTGGCTGAAGGCCAGGAACGGGAAGTCGACATCGGCGGCCTTGGTCTTCACGGCCTCGCCGTCGAGCCACAGGGTGCGGCGGCCGGGCGCGCCGGCGATCCAGGCCACGCCGGGCTGGCCGCTGAACTTGTCGAGCGCCAGGGCGTAGCGCCAGACCGGGGCGCGTGTCAGCACGCGGCGCTCGATGCGCTGGCCGGTGTTACGCTCGACGTTCGGGCCCGCGTACTGGCTGAGGACCAGAGCGCCGGCCTCCACCCCCGCCGCCCAGGTGACCCGCCGCATGTCGTCGCGCGTGATGACCACCTGTGGCCCGAGAAGATAGCGGTCGCTGTCGACCTGGGTGGAAAGGGTGCGCTGCTGGTGCACCGCGCCTTCCGGCAGCCAGTTGCGGGCGAGAATTTCCCGCGGCGTCGGACGGCCGTCGAAAATGACGTCCGACAGGCCCTCGGTGGCGGCCAGGGCCGCGGCTCCATAGCCCTCGCCGGCCTTCTTGGATTGCTCACGCCGAGTGATCACGCGCATGGCGTCCTCCCTTTGTTGAAGCTGGTTTTCCGATGACGAAAGCGGGTTGTTGCCGGAACTGCGGCGCGCCCTTCGAAGCCTTCCCGGCCCCGACAGCGACACAAGATACTCAACCTAGGATTTTATCAAGCCCGACCTCCGCACGGTGTCGTGATCTTGCCGTCGCCTCCCCGCCCGCATCGACTTGACAGCGCGCAGCGGTCAAGCCACATCTCCGCTCAACAAAAAATTGGCCTGACCAATATGAGGGAGAGGTCCATGCGACGTTCGTTGACGCTTCTGGGCGCCGCCAGCCTGCTGGCCCTGGCCGCCGCGCCGGCCCTGGCCGGCGAGATCCCGTTCAACGACGACTGGCGCATGGCCACGGGCGACCTTGCAGGCGCTGAAGCCGCCGCCTTCGACGACGCCGCCTGGAAGCCGGTCACCCTGCCCCGCGCCTTCAACGAGGACGAGGCCTTCTCGCGCGACATCCACGAGCACTCGACCGGCATCACCTGGTACCGCAAGCGCTTCGTGCTGCCGGCCGATGCGGGTCCGGCCATGGGCGGCCGCGCCATCCTCGACTTCGAGGGCGTGCGCCAGGCCGGCGACGTCTATGTCAACGGCGTGCGGGCCGGCGGCCACGAGAACGGCGCCACGGCGTTCGGGGTGGATGCGACCAAGCTTCTGAAGCCCGCCCCGTTCGTCAACGTCATCGCCGTGCGGGTCGACAACGATTGGAAATACAAGGAACGCGCCACCGGCAGCGGCTTCCAGTGGAACAACAACAACTTCAATGTGAACTACGGCGGCATCCACCGGGCGGTGCGGCTGCACCTGACCGGCGACCTGCACCAGACCCTGCCGCTCTACACCAGCCTGGGCACCACCGGCGTCTATGTCTGGGCCGACCAGTTCGACATCAAGGGCCGCAAGGCCACGATCCACGCCGAGAGCCAGGTGAGGAACGACGGCGCGAGGCCCCGCACCTTCGCCTATCGGGTCACGCTGAAGGACGTCGACGGCAAGCCGGCCGGCCAGTTCACCGCCCCCGCCGTCACCATCGCGCCGGGCGAGACCAAGACGGTGTCGGCCAGCCAGCGGCTATCGGACCTGCACTTCTGGAGCTGGGGCTACGGCTATCTCTATGCGGTGACCACCGAGCTGGTGGAGGACGGCAAGGTCGTCGACGGCGCCCTGACCCGCACCGGCTTCCGCAAGACCGAGTTCAGGAACGGGACCGTCTTCCTCAACGACCGCGCCATCCAGGTGCACGGCTACGCCCAGCGGACCAGCAACGAATGGCCGGCCCTGGGCACCAACATCCCGCCGTGGATCAGCGACTTCTCCAACGGCCTGATGGTGGAGAGCGGCGGCAACCTGGTGCGCTGGATGCACATCGCCCCGGCCCGCCAGGACGTGGAAAGCTCAGACCGTGTCGGCCTGATGCAGGCCATGCCGGCCGGCGACGCCGAGAGCGACGTCTCCGGCCGCCGCTGGGACCAGCGGGTCGAGGCCATGGCCGACGCCATCGTCGTCTTCCGCAACAACCCGTCGATCATCTTCTACGAGGGCGGCAACGAGAACATCAGCGAAGCGCACATGGCGCAGCTGAAGGCCGTTCGCGATCGGCTGGATCCGCACGGCGGCCGCGCCATCGGCTCGCGCGAGATGCTCGACAGCAAGGTCGCCGAGTACGGCGGCGAGATGCTCTACATCAACAAGAGCGCCGGCAAGCCGATGTGGGCGATGGAATATTCCCGCGACGAGTCCGCGCGGAAGTTCCAGGACGCCTTCACCGCCCCGTTCCACGCCGACAGCCCCAGCTACAACCGCAACCAGGACAGCATGGTCGTCGAGACCGTGCAGCGCTGGAACGACTACTGGGTCGAGCGCCCGGGCGGCGGCGAGCGGGTTAGCGCCGGCGGCGTCAACATCATCTTCTCCGACAGCAACACCCACTTCCGCGGCGACAACAACTACCGCCGCAGCGGCGAGGTGGACGCCATGCGGATCAAGAAGGAGGGCTTCTTCGCCCACCAGGTGATGTGGGACGGCTGGGTCGACGTGGAAAAGCCCCGCTCGCACATCGTCGGCCACTGGAACTACGCCGCCGGCACGGTGAAGGACGTGCTGGTCGTCTCCAGCGCCGACAGCGTCGAGCTGGTCCTGAACGGCAAGTCGCTGGGCAAGGGTGAAAAGTCGGACGGCTTCCTCTTCACCTTCAAGGGCGTGGCCTATGCACCCGGAACCCTGACGGCGGTCGCCCGCGACGCCAAGGGCAAGGAGGTTTCGCGCGACGAACGGGTCACGACGGGTCCGGCCGTCGCCCTGAAGCTCACTCCGCGCACCGGTCCCGGCGGCTGGAAGGCCGACGCGGCCGATATCGCCCTGGTAGACGTCGAGGCGGTGGATGCGGAGGGCCGGCGCGTGCCGACCGCGCTGGACCTGGTCAGCTTCGACGTGGCCGGCCCGGCCGAATGGCGCGGCGGCATCGCCCAGGGCGACTCCAGGAGCGGGGCCAAGCCGACCGACACCCCGGTCTCGGCCTCGGGCGAGCCGGTGACCAAGGGCCCGGCCGGCGTCGACGCCGTGACCCAGTACGCGGGCTCCAACCGCAAGGACGACAACTACATCCTGGCCAAGGCCCTGCCGGTGGAAGGCGGGATCAACCGCGTGGCCCTGCGCTCGACCCTGGCGGCCGGCAAGGTCAGCATCACCGCCAAGGCCGAGGGCCTGAAACCCGCCACCTTGACCCTCGACGCCGTAGCCGCTCCCGCCGACGCGCCGCTGCTTCCCGTCAGTCTGGCGCGTGGCCCCACGCCCTCGACCCCGGCCTTCAAGATCCGGCGCGACACCATCAAGGCCGTGGAGATCACCGCCGGCTCGAACGCCGACAAGGTTTCCGCCAGCGTCGACGACGACGAAGCCAGCCACTGGGCCAGCGACGGCCAGCTGGAGAACGCCTGGATCGAGTACCGCCTGGCCAAGGCCCAAACGGTCGACGAAATTTCGCTGAAGCTGATCGGCTGGCGCATCCGCTCCTATCCGCTGCGGATCACCATGGACGGCAAGGTGGTCTGGGAGGGCGAGGCCCCCAAGAGCCTGGGCTATGTCACCCTGCCGCTGAAGGCCGCCAAGGGCTCGCGCCTGCGCATCGCCCTGACCGGCGCCACGGCCGACCGCGACGCCTTCGGCAAGATCGTCGAGGTCACCGGCGCCAAGGGCGGCTTCGACACCGGCGCCGAGAAGGTCAAGACCGGCGGCGCGCTGAGCATCGTCGAGGCGGAGTTCTACAAGCGGCGTTCCAACTAAGATGCTCCCCCTCTGGGGGAGCTGTCGCGAAGCGACTGAGGGGGTAGATCCGCCGACGCCGCGCCACCCCCTCCGGCCCTCTGGGCCACCTCCGCCAGAGGGGGAGGATTTATTGGCGCGGACGAAGAAGTCTCAACCTGAATTTCCCGTAATGATTTCGGATATTTAATCCACATTTCCTGCGTTTAATTTGAGAACGCCGGTCGCGCGCGGCAAGACCTTCCCCGGGATTGAGGGGAAAGTTGATGTCGAAGACCGTCTTGTTCGCCACCGCGGCCGCGGCCCTGCTCGCCGCCGGCGCGGCGCATGCCGCAGACAGCGCCCAGGCCGCCCAGGCGCCGGTTCCGACCGGCCCGGTCAGCGAAGCGCCGCTGGACGACGCGACCCAGAAGGGCGTGCTGATCTTCGTGCCGGACTTCTTCACCAGCCTGCGTCCGAACACGGCTCTGGACATGGTGGGCCGCCTGCCCGGCTTCGTGCTCAACGACGGCGCCGGCACCCGCGGCTTCGAGGGCGCGGTCGGCAATGTGCTGATCAACAACAACCGCCCCGCCTCCAAGGCCGAGACCGGCTCTAACGTGCTCTCGCGCACCCCCGCCGCCCAGGTCGAGCGCATCGAGCTGATCCGCGGCGGCGCGCCGGGCATCGACATGCAGGGCTATGGCGTGGTCGCCAACGTGATCCTGAAGAAGGGCGCGGTCCGCCAGTCGATCCTCACCGTGAACAGCCAGATCTTCGACGGCGGCCACGACGTCTGGGGCGGCTCCTACCAATTCACCGCCCGCGACGGCGACAAGAGCTGGGGCGTCACCCTGTCAGACGGCACCAGCAGCAGCGACTCCAACGGCGCAGGCCGCTCGGTGCGTCGTGACGGCGCGGGCAACATCCTGCGCGACGAGGCCTTCCTGAACGACGGCTACGGCGGCGGTCGCTCGATCCGCGGCAACTACGCCGGCCCCTTCGCGGGCGGCAAGATCGACGCCACCGCCCGCTACGGCGTCAACGACTGGCAGGACTGGCAGGAACTGACCTCGGCGACCACCAAGCGCCGCACCGCCTATGAGGAGGACAGCCGCTCCGGCGAGCTCGGCCTGACCTACACCCGTCCCCTGGCCCCGCGCTGGAACCTCGAGACTCGGGTGATGCACGAGTTCGAGAAATTCGACAGCGAAGCCACCAGCGACGCCACGCTCAGCGGCGTGGTCAGCCCGCAGGAGCTGTTCGGAGCTGAGGGCGACTCTTCGGAATCCATCCTGCGCGCCACCATCCGCCACGAGCGTAAGCCCGGCCTGACCTTCGAGTTCGGCGGCGAGGTCGCCTACAACATGCTCGACGTGAAGCAGGCCTATTCGGTGGGCGGGACGGCCGTTCCCCTGCCCTCGGCCTCGGTCAAGGTCGAGGAGACGCGCGGCGAGGCCTTCCTGAAGACGACCTGGCGGGTGAACCCCAAGCTGACCCTCGAGGGCGGCGTGCGCCTGGAGACCTCGACGATCAGCCAGTCGGGCGACGCCGACCAGGAGAAGAGCTTCTTCTACGCCAAGCCCCGCTTCCAGGCGACCTGGACGCCCAAGGCCGACCACCAGCTGCGCTTCCGCTTCGAGCGAGAGCTGGGTCAGCTGGACTTCGGCGACTTCGCAGCCTCGGCCGAATTCGGCGACGGCACGGTCTATGGCGGCAATGTCGACCTGGAGCCCGAGCAACGCTGGATCAGCGAACTGACCTACGAGCGGCGGTTCTGGGGCGAGGGCGTGGTGTCGATCGGCTGGCGCCACGACGAGATCATCGGCGTCATCGACCGCCTGCCCCTGCCCGGCGGCCTGTCGGCGACCGGCAACATCGGCGACGGCACGCTCGACAAGCTGTCGCTGAACATCGTCGTGCCCACCGACAAGCTGGGCGTGAAGGGCGGCCGCTTCACCTTCAAGAACGACTGGAACGAGACCCACGTCACCGATCCGACCGATCACAAGGACCGGCCGATCTCGCAGGTGCGCCCGACCCAGGCCAACATCGGCTTCTCGCAGGACCTGATGCGCGGCCAGGTGCAATGGGGGATCAACTGGCTGCCGCTGCTGGGCCAGGGCACCTACGACCCCGACCAGACCAACAAGTGGCGCGGCGCGGCCTACTACGAGGCCTTCGCCGAGTATAAGCCGACCAACACCCTGGCCATCCGCGTCCAGCTGAACGTCTGGGACGACTTCGTCGTCACCCGCACGGTCTATGCCGACCGCGTCACCCGGCCGGTGCGCTACCAGGAAGTCCGCGACATCGATCCGCGGACCTTCGTCAGCCTGCGGGTGAGGAAGACGTTCTAGGTCGCTTGCGCGACCCCCTCCGGCCCTCCGGGCCACCTCCCCCAGAGGGGGAGGATCTAAGGCGCCCAAATGCTCCCCCTCTGGGGGAGCTGTCGCAGAGCGACTGAGGGGGCCGCCGCAGGCGGCTACTTCTTCAGCCGCCCGATCAGCGCGGTCGTCGACGGATCATGGCTGCCCGTCGCGCCGGCTTCCAGTTCCGGCAGGATGCGGCCCGCCATCACCTTGCCCAGTTCCACGCCCCACTGGTCGAAGCTGTTGATCCCCCAGATCACGCCCTCGACGAAGGTCTTGTGCTCATAGAGGGCGATCAGGGCGCCGAAGGTCTGCGGCGTCAGGCGATCGAGCAGGACGAGGGTCGACGGACGGTTGCCGGCGAAGGTGCGCTGCGGGGCGAGCGTGGCGATCTCGGCTTCCGAGACGCCCTTGGCCTGCAGCTCGGCGACCACGTCTTCCGTCGTGCGGCCGACCATGAAGGCCTCGGCCTGGGCCAGCAGGTTCGACAGCAGCTTCTCGTGCATGCCGGCCGGACCTTCATCGGACTTGGAAAGGCCGATCAGCTCCATCGGGGTGATGTCGGTCCCCTGGTGCATGCACTGGAAGTAGGCGTGCTGGACGTTGGTGCCCTCGTCGCCGAACACCACCGTGGCGGTTCCGCGCTGGGCGGGCTTGCCATCCGGACCGACCGACTTGCCGTTGCTCTCCATCTCCAGCTGCTGGAGGAACGAAGCCAGGCGGCGCAGACGGTGCGAATACGGAACGACCGAGCGGGCCCGGCGGTCCAGACCATTGCGGTTGAAGATCTGGGCCAGGGCGACCAGCACCGGAGCGTTCTTTTCCAGCGGCGCGGTGGCGAAGTGGGCGTCCATCTCGGCCGCGCCGTCCAGGAAGCCCTGGAAAACGTCCCAACCGGCGGCGACGGCCACCGAGAGGCTGACGGCCGACCACAGCGAATAGCGGCCGCCGACCCAGTCCCAGAAGCCGAACACCCGCTCGTCGGCGACCCCGAAGGCCGAGGTCTTGTCCAGCGCGGTCGAGACGGCGGCCAGGTGGGCGTTGGCGCCCTGCTCGCCCACGGCCGCGACCAGCCAGGCGCGGGCGGCGGCGGCGTTGGACATGGTCTCCTGGGTGGTGAAGGTCTTGGAGACCACCACGACCAGGGTTTCTTCCGGGTCCAGATCGGCCGTGGTCAGCAGGAACTCGGCGCCGTCCACATTGGCCACGAAACGCAGGTCGATCTCCGGCTTAGCCGGACGCAGCGCATCCCACAGCAGGCGGGGCCCAAGGTCGCTGCCGCCGATGCCGATGTGCAGGATCGCCTTGAACGGCTTGCCCGTGGCCCCCTTGATCGCGCCCGACCGGACGGCCTCGGCGAAGGCCTTCATCCGGCTGCGGACGGCTTCGACGTCGGCCATCACCGGAACGCCTTGCGCCTTGATGTCGGCGTTGCCTTTGGCGCGCAGGGCCACGTGCAGCACGGCCCGGCCTTCCGACGAATTGATCGCCTCGCCACCCAGCATGCGGGCGCGGGCGGCCTCGACGCCGGCGGCGTGGGCCAGATCGAGCGCGGCTTCCAGGCCGGCCTCGTCCCAGGCCTGCTTGGAGAGGTCCAGGTGCAGGCCGGCGACGTCGAGGGTCAGGGTTTCGAGACGCTGGGGCTCGGTGTCGAAGAACTCGACGATGCGCTTCTCCCCGGCGGCCTTGGCGGCGGTTTCCAGGCGGATCCAGGCGGCGTCGAGATCGGACAAGGTCGTCTCCATGTCTTGTTGGGCGCGTGGCGGCCGCCGAAACCGGCGTCCACTTTCGGCTGCCACGCTTGTGGTAAAACGGCGTTTACGGGCCCGGGCTTACCAAAGGTCCGTCTCGGCGTCATGAAGACCAATGACGTTTTTCGACCGGAGTAGCCGATGTCCTGCGACGCGATCGCTTTTTCCGCCATGCTGTGGCTGGCTTCGACCGGTTCGGCGGCGCCGGTGAACCAGCCCGCCGTCGTGCAGCCCGGCCAGGCCCCTCCCTCGGTGGCCGGCGAGCCGCTGTTCGCCGACATCGTCAAGCGCGCCGCCGCCCTGAAGACCCGCGTCGAAGGCTATCGCGAGGCCCTGCCCAAGGATCCCGCCGCCCCGGCCGTCGCCCTGCCGGGCTTTGCCGCCTTCAAGGCCGAGATCGAGGCCCTGTCGGCGCTGGACATGAAGGGCCACGTCACCCTGAAGGAGCGCGGCGCGGTCGACGACCTCAAATGCATCCTGCGCGGCATAGCTGCGGACCTGCCGGAAAAGCTGACGGCCATGGCCGACGCCAAGACCGTCAAGACCCAGGACCAGGCCCTGCGCGACATGGTCTATCTGCTGAACGACAACGTCGAGGTCATTACCGCCCCGCCACAGCCGGCGGCGTAGGGGCGGCCCACAAACAACGTGGTCCATAACTCCGTAAAACCCCCGCGAAAGCGGGGGCCCGGGCTTTTTCTGAAACCGGCGGCGCTCGACGATAAAACACCTGGGTCCCCGCTTTCGCGGGGATTTTACGGAGTGAAGATCAAGCGTCCTTGTATTTCACCGCGCAGCCATACGGCTGGCTGGCCGGCGTCGCCACCTTGCGGCCGGCCTTGAGATCGGAAAGCGCAGCGGCGACGTAGTTCTTGGCCGTGGCGATGTCCTCGACCTTGTTGGACGGCTTGTCGTCGATGGCGCCCTGGTAGACCAGCTGGCCGGCCGGATCGATGACGTACATGTGCGGGGTGGTCTTGGCCTTGTAGGCGGTGGCCACCACGCCCTCGGGGTCGAGCAGCAGGGTGGTCGGCTTGGCGCCCTTGGCGCTCATCCAGGTCCTGGCCTGGGCGCCGTCGGCGAAATAGCCCTGCTTGCCGGGGGCCGAGGAGACGACGCTGAGCCACACCACGCCGTCGGCGGTGGCGGCCTGCTGCAGGCCCTGCATGTTGCCCGAATAGTGCTTCTTCACATAGGGGCAGCCTTCGTTGACCCATTCGAGCACGACGGTCTTGCCCTTGAACTCGGCCAGCGAGCGGGTCTTGCCGTCGATGTCCTTGGCGGTGAAGGCCGGCGCGGGCGCGGCGAGCGCCAGGCTGGGCGCGAGCACGACCAGCGGGGCGCTGGCGACGATCAGGCGACGGGTGATCATGGGGAACCTCCGAAGGGCGAAAGCCGGCTTTGCGAGACATTCTCACGGATCGCCCTGCGGTGGAACAGCGCAGCGGCCGCGCAATCCTTTGTCGTGAACGGCAAAGCTTCACCGCGAGGCTTGATCCGCCGCATTTCGGCCGCCAGAAGACGGCATCGCTTCGCCGTTTTCCTCCCGCCCCGCACGATCATGACGCTTCGCTCCAAGCTTTCGCTCGCCGCCGCCCTCGCCCTGGGCGCGATCCTGGCCGCGTGCACGACGACCAAGGAGACGACCGTCTTCGTGCCGGTGGTGGCCCCCACCCCGCCCAGCTCGCTGACGCCGCAGCCGGTGATGCTGTTCAACCAGTCCAAGGAGGGCCGCAAGCTCTTCACCCTGGAGGCGGAATTCCCCTACTGCGACGTCGAGACCGGCAAGGTGATCGTCGTGCCGCGCTGGTACGTCACCGACTTCGCCAGCGTACCCTGGTACGGCCAGGGCTTCGTCGACCCGCAGGGCCCGACGGCCCGCGCCGCCATCGTCCACGACTGGCTGTACGCCATCGGCGAAAAGGACAAGCGGGCCGAGGCCGACGCCATCTTCCTGCGCGCCATGCTGAAGTACGGGGTCAAGCCGTTCCAGGCCAACATCGCCTATCAGGCCGTGAAGACCGGCGGCGAGAAGGGCTATGGCCTGCCGGGCGACTGGCGGTTCATCGATCCGCGGCGCCAGAGCGTCGCCCAGCCGCCGCCCTTCGCCAAGCCGAGGACCGGCGCGGTGCGGGTCATGCCCCGCTGCCAAGGCTTCGAGGCCCTGATCCAGACCGGCTGGCGCGCCTATCCCCTGCCCAAGCCCGTCGTCGTCGCCCCGCCGCCGGTGACCACCACCCGCACGCCGATGGACGGGGTCAAGGAACGCCTGCCCTGGGGCGGCAGGAAGCAGAAGTGAGAGCGCCTCTCTCTTAGAGAGAGGGATCTTACCCCTTCGCCGCCTTTTCCACCGCCTCGATCACCAGGCCTTCGGTCAGCAGCTGGGGCAGGATGACCGGCGCGCCGGCGCCCTTGGGATAGACGAGATAGAGCGGCACGCCGGCGCGGCCATGCTCGGCCAGCGCCGCGGCGATCGTCGCGTCGCGCTTGGTCCAGTCGGCCTTCAGGAGGACGGCGTTCTGGGCCTTGAAGGCGTCGGCCAGGCGCGGGCCGGCCAGGGCCGTCTTCTCGTTGACCTTGCAGGTCACGCACCAGTCGGCGGTGAAGTCGACCATCACCACCTTGCCCTCGGCCTGAAGGGCGGCGACGCGCTCGGGGCTCCAGGGTTCGGCGGCGAGGCCCGGGCCGGCGGCCTGCGCGGTCTGCGGACCAGCGGCGGGAACCGGGGCCTTCAGGGCGCCGACCGTCAGCGCGGCGCCGCCGGCCAGGCCGACGAGGGCGAAGCCGAAGGCGACCAGCGGGGTCTTGCCGGCGAACCGGCGGGTCTCGCCCAGGCCGTAGGCCCAGGCGGCAAAGGCCACCAGGACGGCGGCGGCCAGCAGCAGGGCCAGGGCGACGCCGCCGGCCTGCTGGCTGAACACCCAGACCAGCCACGCGGCCGCGCCGTACATCGGAAAGGCCAGGGCGTGCTTGAGCACGTCCATCCAGGCGCCGGGCCTGGGCAGTTTCTTCAGCAGGCCCGGCGCGAAGGCCAGGATCACGAACGGCGCGGCGAAGCCGAGCGCCAGGGCCAGGAACACCAGCAGGGCGAAGGCCGGCGGCTGGGTCAGGGCGAAACCAAGGGCCCCCGCCATGAACGGCGCGGTGCAGGGGGCCGCGACGATCACCGCCAGGGCCCCGGTCAGGAAGGCGCCGGCCAGGCCAGAACCGGCCGAGACGCCGCCCGCCGCGCCCTGGACGGCGGCGCCGACCTCGAACACGCCCGACAGGTTCAGGGCGACCAGCAGCATCAGCAGCGACAGCACGGCGACCACCGCCGGCGATTGCAGCTGGAAGCCCCAGCCCACCGCCTCGCCGCCGGCGCGGACGGCGATCAGCAGGCCGGCGAGCGCCAGGAAGGTGGCCACGACGCCGACCAGGAACGCCAGGCCCTGGGCACGGGTCTTGCCGGCATCGTGGGCATGGGCGGCGAGGCTGGCCGCCTTCATCGACAGCACCGGGAAGACGCACGGCATCAGGTTGAGGATCAGGCCGCCGAGAAAGGCGAACAGCAGGGCCACAGGCAGGCCGCCGACACCCAAGGCGTCAGCCGCGCCGCCGCCGGCCGCTTGCGAGCCGCCGGTCGAACCGGCGCCGGCCGCAGGAAGCGAGCCTAGCCCTACAGAGCCTGCGGGCGTCTCGCCGGGCGTGGCGGTGATCTCGTAGGAGCCGCCCTTCAGGGCCAGCACGCCCGACAGTTCGGTCGGCGCTTCCGTCGCTTCCGGCCCGAAGTCGAAGCCGGCGGTCAGCGACAGGGTCAGGCCCTCGGGTCCGCGCTCGATCGCCTGGGGCGCGGCGTGGTCGATGGCCTTGCCCGAATAGGGGAAGAAATAGGCGTCGGCGAAGTCGGCGCCCTTCAGGGCCGCGCCGGTCACCGACAGCTTCAGGGTCTCGCCGTCCTTCTTCCACGTGGCCTTCAGGCCGGCGGGCTTGGGAGCGGCGGCCAGCACCTTCCCGACCGTCTCGCCCCACTTGGGATCGGGCTTGGCGGGGCCCGCGACGACGGGCAGCGACAGGGTCACCACCGCGTCCTCGGGCACGCAGATCTCTTCGCAGACCAGGAAGGCGGCGGCCGCCTTCAGGGTCACGGTCTGGCCCGGCTTGGCCGAGGCCGGCACGGTGATCGGCACGGGCAACAGCACCTCGCCGCTGTAGGCGTAGTCCTGCAGCGGGCCCACGCGCACACGTTCCGGCGTCGGCCAGACGATGTCGCCGGCGGTCCAGCCCGCGGGCAGGGTCCAGACGATCTTGGTGGCGTCGCCGGCGTCGCCGGGATTGCGCCAGTAGGTGTGCCAGTGGGGCTGGATCTTCTGGCGCAGGGCCACGAACACCGTCGAGCCGGGCACGGCGGCGGCCTCCTGGGAGACCAGCTCGACCTCGATGTGGCCGGTCTTGACCACCTCGGCGCTCGCGGGGAGCGCAGCGGCGAGAAGGGCCAGCGGGGCCAGGACGGCGGCGAACAACCTGCGCAACAGCATCGGCGACCTTGCAAAGAAACTTCGCGATGACACATGGCCCGTGCGCGCGCTCTCGACAACCTTCAAGGCGCCGTGGTCAGGTCGCTGGTCCGCTTCGACGGGCGCTTCGACAGGAGAACACGCGTGCCGGCTTCGTTCGACGACATCCAGATCGGCCAGGTGGTGAGCCTGGGCGCGACGGTGGTGGACGAGAAGGCGCTGGACGTCTTCATCGCCGCCTTCCAGCCCGGCTGGGACCCGTCGCTGGGCGCCCCCGACGCCATGGTCTTCGCGATCTGGACCCGCCTCGACAGCGAGGCCAGCGCCGACTGGCCCCAGACCAAGCGCGTTGGCGTCGACGCCCTGCGCTGGCTGCGCAACCCGCCGGCCGGCGAACTGCTACGCGGCCGCATGACGGTGATGGGCAAGGACCCTGTCGGCGAGGGCAAGGGCATCGTCATCGCCCAGCAGGACCTGCTCGATGAAGCCGGGCGGCTGGTCTTCTCGTGCCTGACCCGGAGCATCTTCGCGCGCTGAGGCGGCGCTTACCCCATCGGTCAGGAGCGTACCCATGATCAAGATGCTGGCCGCCAGCGTGCTTGCCGCCCTCGCCTGCGCCGTCCCCGCCCTCGCTCAGGACGACGAGATCGACCCCAGGACCGTGGATCTGGCCAGGCTGATCGCCTGCGAGACCTATGACGTGCCGGCCTACAACACCGTGGCCTTCTGGCTGGCAGGAACGGAAGGCGCCGATGCGCGCAAGCACTTCGGCCTGACCGAGGTGAAGTCGCCCAACTTCATGCTCAAGCAGTATCGCCTGGCCAGGCCGATCGAGGTGTTCGGACGGACGACCAGCCTGATCGCCTTCAACAGTTCGGGGCCCATGGCGGTGCTGGACGAAGCCGATCCGCATCCGCTGGCCCAGCAGCTGAAGATCGAACCGACGATCGACGTGCCGGCCAAGTTCATGGGCGAGCGGGTGATCGCCGAGAAGACCGAGACCGCCGACGGCCTGACCACCCAAACGCGGATCACGCTGAACGTCTCGACCGTGACCACGCACCCAGGCAAGACCCTGGCGGGCTGCAGCTACAAGATCGAGGTGCTGTAGGGCTTCAGGCCGCCGTCGGGGTCGCGGTCTCGCGGGCCAGCAGCACGTGCACGGCGTCGGCCGAGCGGGCCTGGCGCAGCTGTTCGCGCAGTTCGGGCTGGCGCAGCATGCGCGAGACGCGGGCGAGGGCCCGCAGGTGCTGGGTGTTGGCCTCGGGCGGGGCGAACAGGGCCAGGAACAGGTCGACCGGCTTGTCGTCCAGCGCGTCGAAGGCGACGGGGGTTTCCAGGCGCACGAACACGGCCCGCACGCGGTCCAGGCCCGGCACGCGGGCGTGCGGCAGGGCGACGCCCTGGCCGACGCCCGTCGAACCGGCCGCCTCGCGCTCGATCAGCCCGTCGAGGGCGATGTCGGAATCGATGCCGAGCACGCGGCCGGCAAAGTCGGCGATGACGCCGAGAACCTGGCGCTTGTCCTTGGCGCTGACGCGCAGGGTCACCGCCCCGTGGTCCAGAAGATCGCCGATAGTCATGGACTTCAACTAGCTCGCTCTATACCGGCCGCCGAAAGCTCGGCCGCCGCGGTCCCGAAACGCGCCGGGACCGCTTAGGCTCCAGCTAGCTCAAGGTCGAGCCGTTTCCGTTCAGCGGCTTGGTGCGCTCGGGGTCGATCCAGCCGATATTTCCGTCCGGCCGGCGGTAGACCACCGACAATCCGCCGTGGGCGGCGTTCCTAAACACGATTGCCTGGGACTCGGTCAAGTCCAGTTCCATGACAGCCATGGAAACGGTCATCGTCTTCAGCGAGGCCTGGGTCTCGGCGATCACCATGGCCGACGGGGCGCCGGCGGGGTGGTCCTCCTCGATCGACCAGTCTTCGTCCTCGTGCTCGTCCTCGGGAGCCCGCAGCACGTAGAAGGCCGCGTTCTCGGCCTGCTTGGCGGTGGCCGCCTCGGTGTGGCTCTTGAGACGGCGCTTGTAGCGCCTTATGCGCGTCTCGATCTTGGCCAGGGCCTGGTCGAACGCCATGTGGGCGTCGCCGCCAGAGCCGTGGCTCATGAGCTGCTGGCCCGAAGCCAGCTTTACCGAACAATCGACACGGAAGGCGTAGCCCTCCTTGCTGATCACGACGTCGGCGTCACCGCCTCGGTCGAAATACTTGCCGATGCTCAGGGCGATTTCGTCGGCGACTCGCGCTCGCAGAGCCTCACCAACGTCGACATGCTTGCCGGATATTTGGACTTGCATGCCCTATCAACGCGCCGGTCCGGGGGCGGTGTCAAGCGGGAGGAAAACGGCCTCAGAAGAGTCCCGAAAAGACCCCGATCAGCCTCTTGACGGCGGCGGTCACGACACCAGCGCTGAGGAACAGCAGGGCGGCGCTGGCGGTCGCCATCAGGTAGCCTAGCAGGGCCAGCAGGCCGTCGCGCTGCAACAGCGCCAGGGCCAGGACGGCCACGGTCGCCCCAGGAGCAAGGTTTCCCAGGGGAATCGGCAGCACCAGCACCAGGGCCAGCAGCGTGCAGATCACCCCGATGAACCGCTCTCCGCCGGCCGCGAACATGAAGCCGAGCCTTGGCCGCGTCACCACCTCAAGGCGGCGCAGAACCGGCGTGATGCGCCGGAAAAGGCCCCTTAGGTCGTCGCGCTTAAGGGGTTTTTCCAGCACGCCGCGCGGCAGCCATGGCGCGTTGGCGCCCCAGGCGATCTGCGGCGCCAGCAGCAGAATCGGCAGCGACAGCAGGGTCGAGGAACCCGGCGGCAGCGGCAGGCAGTTGAGCAGGCCGAACACCAGCAGCGTGGCCCCGAAGGCGCGGCTGTCGAAGGCTTCGAGCATCTGGGCGACGGTCAGCACCGGCCGCGGGTCCTCGCCGAACCCCTCGATCACGTCTGACAGCTTCTCGTCGCTCATTCCCGGCCCTGTTTCGCAAGGCAGGTATAACGCAGGACGCGCACAAATCGCTTGCGCGAAAACGTCGCTATTCGGCAAAGCGCCGGAGCAGCTACACGCTTTCCTTGATCAGGCGGCGACGCTCAACCGACGAGGGAATGCGCATGGCCTCGCGGTACTTGGCCACCGTGCGGCGGGCGATGTCGACGCCGGCCGCTTTCAGGATCTCGACGATGCGGTCGTCGGAGTGGACGTCGCTTTCGGCCTTCTCGGCGTCGACCAGGCCCTTGATCTTGTGGCGGACGCTGGCGGCCGAGTGGGCTTCGCCGCCTTCCGACGACTGGATGGCCGAGGTGAAGAAGAACTTCAGCTCGAACACCCCGCGCGGGGTGGCCACGTACTTGTTGGAAGTGACCCGGCTGACCGTGCTCTCGTGCATGCCGATGGCGTCGGCGACGGTCTTCAGGTTCAGCGGCCGCAGGTGCTCGACGCCGTAGGCCAGGAAGCCATCCTGCTGGCGCACGATCTCGCTGGCCACCTTGAGGATGGTCTTGGCCCGCTGGTCGAGGCTTTTGACCAGCCAGTTGGCGGTGGCGAAGCTGTCGGAGACGAAGGTCTTTTCCTGGTCGCTGCGCGCCCCCTTGGAGACGCGGGCGTGATAGCGCTGGTCGACCAGCACGCGCGGCAGGGTGTCGGTGTTCAGCTCGACGTGCCACATGCCGCCCAGGCCCTCGCGCACGTGGACGTCGGGCACCAGGGTCTGGGGCGGATCGCTGTGGAAGGCCGCGCCCGGGCGCGGGGTGAGGCCGCGGACCTCGGCGATCATCTCGCGCAGGTCCTCGTCGTCGACGCCGCAGATCTTGCGCAGGGCGGCCAGGTCGCGGCGCGCCAGGAGATCGAGATTGTCGAGCAGGGCGGCGATGGCCGGGTCGTAGCGGTTGACGTCGCGCAGCTGCAGTTCGAGGCACTCGCGCACGTCGCGGGCGGCCACGCCGCAGGGCTCGAAGCCCTGGACGACCTTCAGCACGCGCTCGACGCGGTCGAACCCGCAGCCGAGCCGCTCGGCGATCTCCCAGAGATCGGCGCGCAGGTAGCCGGCGGCGTCGACCGCGTCGATCAGGATGGCGGCGATGGCCTCGTCGGACGGCGACAGGCCGGCCAGCAGCAGCTGGGCGTTCAGATGTTCGGAGAGCGTCTCGGGACGGTTCAGGGCGCCTTCGAAATTGTCGTCGCCCTCGAAGCTGCCGCCGCCGCCGGCCCGCGACCAGTCGATCTGGCCGCCGGCGTGCTCGGCGCCGAAACCCTCGCCGTCGCCGGTGGCGCGCTCGCCGGGGCTGACGTCGTCGCCGGGCGTGTCCATCTCGCGGTTGGCCGAGGCGTCGGAAATGCTTTCCATGCCCAGGTTCTCGACGGCGCGCTCGGGCTCGCCCTCGCGTTCGACCTCGCGGTCGCTGTCGTCGCGCTGAAGCAGTGGATTACGTTCGAGCTCGGCCTCGACGAAGGCTTCCAGCTCGATGTTCGACAGCTGCAGAAGCTTGATCGCCTGCTGCAGTTGCGGAGTGATGACAAGGCCCTGGCCCTGCCGGATATCGAGTCTGGGGCTGAGCGCCAACGCGCCCTCCTGGCAAATCGAACGGAAGTTACGATCGCCATTGAAAGGCCGGTCTGGTTAACGGGGCGCGAACGCCTGCAAATATCGGGCCGGTGCGACCATCCGTCCGCGAAAAAAGAAAAAGGCCTTGCTGGGCAAGGCCTTTCTCAGGGTCGACGCGGCCACTCGCCGCGCCGCAATCTGGTCCGAACCGTTTAAGCGCGGTCGGCGAAGCTGTCGCCCAGGTAAACCCGGCGCACTTCGGGGTTGTCGACGATCTCCTTCGGAGAGCCCTCGAACAGCACCTCGCCGGCGGCGATGATCGAGGCCCGATCGACCATGTCCAGCGTCTCGCGGACGTTGTGGTCGGTGATCAGGATGCCGATGCCGCGGTTCTTCAGGTAGTTCACGACCTCGCGGATGTCGGAGATGGCCAGCGGGTCGATGCCGGCGAACGGCTCGTCGAGCAGCATGAAGGACGGCTCGCTGGCCAGGGCGCGGGCGATTTCCACGCGGCGACGCTCGCCGCCCGACAGGGCCACGGCCGGCGACTTGCGGATGTGGGTGATCCGCAGTTCCTCGAGGATGCTGGTCACCGTCTCGCGCGCCACGCGCTGGTTCTTCTGGCGCATCTCGACCACGGCCATGACGTTCTGCTCGACCGTCATGCCGCGGAAGATCGAGGCTTCCTGCGGCAGGTAGCCGACGCCCAGGCGGGCGCGCTGGAACATCGGCTGGGCCGTGATGTCCTCGCCGTCGAGATAGATCGAGCCGTAGTCGGCTGCGATCAGGCCCGTGACCATGTAGAAGGTGGTGGTCTTGCCGGCGCCGTTGGGGCCCAGCAGGCCGACCACCTCGCCGCGCTTGAGGCGCAGCGAGACGTTCTTGACGACGGGCCGGTCGCCGAAGGTCTTGCCGACGCCGTCGACATAGAGACCGTCCTCGGTCGAGCCGCCGCCCAGGGTGGTGAACTGCATCTGGGGTCTCAGGGCTTGCCGGCGGCGGGCTTGTTGGCGTCGTCCGCGGTGCTGGGATAGACCACGGCGCGCACGCGGTTCTTCTTGCCCGCGCCCTTGGTGGTCGATTCCATCCGCACGTCGTTGGTCTTGGTGTTGACCACCATGCGATCGCCGCGGGCCACGTCCTGGCCCTGGATGGCGATGACGTTGCCGGTCACCACGATGGTGTTGGAGGCGTAGTCGTAGGTCGCCCGGTCGCCGCGCACGGTCTGCTTGGGCGTGACGTAGAACACCTCGCCCTCGGCCTCGACCCGGTCGACGTTGCCGCAGCCGCTGCCGTCGCCGCTCTTGGGCTTCTTCTGATTGTAGAGGGTCATCTTGGCGGCCCGCAGGCGCGAGGTCTCCTGCAGCACCTCGACGGCGCCGCGGAAGATCGTCTTGCACTGGCTGGAGATGGTCTCCTGCTCGTCGGCCGAGATGTCGACCGGCGCGCTGGAGCTGTTCTGCGCCAGGGCCGGAGCGGCCGAAAGCCCGCCAAGCAGGCTCGCGGCGATAGCGGCCGCCATTGCTCGTTTCATCGACCTCGCCCTCATCTGTCGCATCGTCCTCTAGTTCCCGTCGCCGTCGACGCGGTCCAGGCGCGTTTTCACGCCGCCCCGGAAAACGATGCGGTCGCCCTTGTCATATACGGAATAAGCGTTGGATTTCACCTGTCCTGTGGGGCCTTCGCCCTGCAGCAGGGTTTCGCCGGTGATCACGCCGGTCTTGGTGTCGACGAAAGCCTCGTCCGACGCGAAGCGATAGCCGCCCCCGTCGTCCATGCGCACGTCGCCACGCAGCACCAGTTTGAGGGTGTCCTCGCGATAGACGCCGTTCTTGGAGGTGACCCGCGTCGGCTTGGGCTCGTCGGTGCCCAGCGTCAGCGTCGGGTCGTCCAGCAGCACGCGCTTGAGGTCGGCGTCGTCGCGGATCGCCGAGCGTGCGGTGATCAGGAAGGCCCGGCCTTCGCTGGACTGCCCGTAGAAGCGCGGGTTGAGCATGCGGATCTGGGCCTGCGGCCGTTCCGGCGCGCGCTCGGCGGCCGTCACCGTGCGCCAGATCACCTGGCCCGCGGACGCGCCGATCAGGCCGAGGATGGCCACCGGCAGCAGCAGGCGCGCGCCGCGCACCAGGCGCGAACGACGGCGCCAGCGCCGCAGATCGCGCTTGAAGCCCCCCCTCATCGCCACGTCCGCCACGGCTCGTCTCCCTTAAGCGTGCGCGAAGATGTCGACGTCTTCCCAGCCGGCCAGGTCGAGCGCGGCGCGGTGGGGCAGATAGTCGAAGGCGGCCTGGGCCAGGGCCATGCGGCCCTCGCGCACCAGCATGGTGTTCAAACGCTCGCGCAGGCCATGCAGATGCAGCACGTCCGAGGCGGCGTAGGCCACCTGCTCGGGGCTCAGCGAATCAGCGCCCCAGTCGGAGCTCTGCTGGGCCTTGGACAGCTCCACGCTCATCAGCTCGCGCGTCACGTCCTTGAGGCCGTGGCGGTCGGTATAGGTGCGGGCGAGCTTGGAAGCGATCTTCGTGCAATACACAGGGGCCGTCATGACGCCCAGATGCAGCAGGAACATGGCGATGTCGAAGCGGCCGAAGTGGAAAAGCTTCAGCACGGCCGGATC
Organism: Caulobacter sp. FG7; assembly: GCF_057808875.1. Taxonomy (NCBI): domain Bacteria; kingdom Pseudomonadati; phylum Pseudomonadota; class Alphaproteobacteria; order Caulobacterales; family Caulobacteraceae; genus Caulobacter; species Caulobacter sp. FG7. The sequence continues at coordinate 112,523 of NZ_JBMDIW010000007.1, read as the reverse complement.
GGCCAGCAGCTTCTTCAGGTTCGGCGCGTGATAGGTCGAGCGGTCAAGACGCACCACGTGTGCGTCGCCGTCGCCTGACGACAGTTGCACGACGCACAGCGGATCGCGTCCGAGGCGCAGGCCCATGGTTTCCGAATCGATGGCGATCGCGGTCGCCCCGGCGAACACGCCGTCGGGCAGGTCGCCTTCATGAACAAAGCTGGCCAAGTGTCTTTCGTCTCCACGCGTCGGCGTCGTCGCGACCGGCGCCGCTCCGACGTCTTATAGTGGAGCGTCGGCGATGCACGCCAGATGAACGGAGTATCTATTGTAAGGAAAGCTTGGCGCCACCGCCTCATCGCATGCTTGCGAGAGGGGTGGTGCCCAGGAGAGGACTCGAACCTCCACGACCTTTCGGTCACTGGCACCTGAAGCCAGCGCGTCTACCAATTCCGCCACCTGGGCCCGCGGCGCAACCCGTTGGGCCGCTGCGAGGCCGGGACGTTTATGCAAAGGTTCTGGCGGCGTCAATCGCATTTCTCACTTTTCTTGCGAACATCCCCAGGCTCGTCTAATCCCCCCATCATCGCAGCGACTGAGGAATGGAAGATGCAGGGTCTGGTCACGGTGTTTGGCGGCTCCGGCTTCGTTGGAAGCCAGGTGGTGCGCGCCCTCGCCAAGTCGGGCTATCGCGTACGCGTGGCCGTGCGTCAGCCAAATCTGGCCTATCGCATGCGCATGCTGGGCGATGTCGGCCAGATCGAGGTGATCCAGGCCAATGTCCGCAACGCGCCGTCGGTGGCCCGCGCGCTCGAAGGCGCGGAAGCCGCCGTCAACCTGGTGGGCGTGCTGTGGGAAAGCGGCCGCCAGCAGTTCCAGAGCCTGCACGCCATGGGCGCCAAGACCGTGGCCGAACAGGCCGCCGCCGCCGGCGTCAAGCGCCTGGTGCAGGTCTCGGCCATCGGCGCGAACGCCGAGTCGGCCGCCAAGTACGCCCGCACCAAGGCCGAGGGCGAAGCCGCCGTCCGCGCCGCCTTCCCGACCGCCACCATCGTGCGCCCGTCGGTGGTGTTCGGCCAGGACGACAAGTTCTTCAACAAGTTCGGCCAACTGGCCGCCAGCGCCCCGGCCCTGCCGCTGGTCGGCGGCGGCGCCACCAAGTTCCAGCCGGTGTTCGTCGGCGACGTCGCCGCGGCCATCGCCAAGATCCTGGCCACGCCGGCCGCGCAGGGCCAGACCTTCGAGCTGGGCGGCCCGACCGTCTACAGCTTCAAGGAACTGCTCGAGCTCGTCCTGACCGAGACCGGCCGCGCCCGCGTCCTGGCGCCCCTGCCCTGGCCGATCGCCGGCCTGGTGGGCAAGCTGGGCGACATCCAGGCCTCGATCCTGCCGCTGGCCCCGCCGCTGACCACCGACCAGGTCGCCCTGCTGAAGGCCGGCGACAACGTCGTCGCGCCGGGCGCCAAGGGCCTGGCCGACCTCGGGATCGTCCCGACCGCCGTCGAGGCCGTCGTGCCGTCCTACCTCTACCGCTACCGCAAGGGCGGCCAGTACGCCCCGACCCCGGCCGGCGCGTTCTAAGACGAAAAGGCCTTCCCCCCTTGCGGGAGAAGGTGTCGCCGCCAGGCGACGGATGAGGGGTCGAAAGACGCAAAACGCCGCGACTGGCCTTTCGGCTGGTCGCGGCGCTTCCGTTTGAGAGCCCCCCTCACCCGACCTCGCTCCGCGAGGCCACCCTCTCCCGCAGGGGGAGAGGGAACAAATCGATCAGCGCGGGATGTAGAGCAGCGCCAGGCCGACGACGCCGACGGCGATCCGCCAGTAGGCGAACGGCGCGAAACCGTGGCGGGTGATGAAGTTCAGCACCGTCTTGACCACGAACACCCCCGAGATCAGCGCCGCGACGAAGCCCAGGCCGATCATGCCCATGTCCTTGGTGCTGAGCTGGTCGATGTTCTTGTAGAGGTCGTAGGCGAAGGCGCCGGCCATGGTCGGCATGGCCAGAAAGAAGCTGAACTCGGCGGCCGAGCGCTTGTCGCACTTCAGCAGCAGGGCGCCGGCGATGGTCGCCCCCGAGCGCGAGACGCCGGGCACGAGGGCCAGGCACTGGAAGAGACCGATGATGAAGGCCGTCTTCAGCGGATAGTCGGCCACGTCGGTGTGCTTGGGCTCGAACTTCATGCGGTCCAGACCCAGCAGGATGAAGCCGCCGACGATCAGGGTGGTGCAGACCAGGGTCGGGCTCTCGTAGAGCACGGTCTTGATGAAATCGTGGGCCAGCACGCCGACGAACACCGCCGGCAGGAACGCCAGCAGGATGCCGATCACGAACCGGCGCGAGCCCGGATTGGTCGGCAGCGTCGTCAGCAGGCCCCACAGCCGCCCGAAATAGACGCTGACGATCGCCAGGATCGCGCCCAGCTGGATCAGCACCTGGAAAGTGTTGCCCGGGCTGTGGAAGCCCAGGAAGTGGCCGACCAGCAGCAGGTGCCCGGTCGACGAGACGGGAATGAACTCGGTCAGGCCCTCGATCAGGCCCAGCACGATCGCGATCAGCCAATCCGGCATGTCATTCCCTTGTGTAACAGGCCCTTACGAGCGGAAACGGGCGTGCGCCCGACACGGTAAAGAAAGGGTTTATCCAAAAAGTGGACCAATTTAGGGCATAACTGCGAGTCGCTCGCAATGACCATGGCGACATCACGGATATATTCGTCCAATAATTTTACCACCGCATTCTTATTGCCCTGAAGAGTCCGTATGAGGCCCTCGCAAGCAAATTTTTCCCCGGTAACGGGGGCGAGGGAAGGCGCATGGCCGAGCGCATGTTGAAATTCACGACCGTCGCGCGTCGCACGCCTGAAAAGCGGGCGGCCGAAGAGCGTAACGGCGACTTTCACGAGATCTACGCCGACTTCATCGACGCGAAAGCCAACGAGCAGGCCTCGCGCTGCTCGCAGTGCGGCGTGCCCTACTGCCAAACCCACTGCCCGCTGCACAACAACATCCCCGACTGGCTGCGGATGACCGCCGAAGGCCGACTGGAGGAAGCCTACGCCCTGTCGCAAGCCACCAACTCGATGCCGGAAGTCTGCGGCCGCATCTGCCCGCAGGACCGTCTCTGCGAAGGCAACTGCGTCATAGAGCAGTCGGGTCACGGCACCGTGACGATCGGCTCGGTCGAACGCTACCTGACCGACAAGGCCTGGGAGATGGGCTGGGTAAAGCCGCTCGTCGCCGCCGCCGATCGCGGCCAGTCGGTGGGTATCGTCGGCGCTGGCCCCGCGGGCCTCGCCGCCGCCGAGAAGCTGCGCGAGCAGGGCTACGCCGTCACCGTCTATGACCGCCACGACCGCGCCGGCGGCCTGCTGATTTACGGCATCCCCGGCTTCAAGCTGGAAAAGGACGTCGTCGAGCGCCGCACCCAGCGCCTGGCCGACGGCGGCGTCACCTTCAAGCTCGGCTTCGAGGTCGGCAAGGACGCCACCCTCGAAGACCTGCGCGCCCAGCACGACGCGGTGCTGATCGCCGTCGGCGTCTACGCCGCACGCGACCTGACCGTGCCCGGCGGCGGCGACAAGGGCGTGGTGCCCGCGCTCGACTACCTGATCGCCAGCAACAAGAAGACCCTGGGCGACGACGTGCCGGCCTACGACAGCGGCGAGCTGAACGCGCAGGGCAAGGACGTGGTCGTGGTCGGCGGCGGCGACACCGCCATGGACTGCGTGCGCACGGCCATCCGCCAGGGCGCGACCTCGGTCACCTGCCTCTATCGCCGCGACAAGGCCAACATGCCCGGCTCGCTGCGCGAAGTGGCCAACGCCGAGGAAGAAGGCGTCACCTTCGAATGGCTGGCCGCCCCGCGCGCCCTGTCGGGCGACGCCAACGCCGTCACCGGCGTGAAGGCCATCCGCATGCGCCTGGGCGCTCCGGACGCCTCGGGCCGCCGCAGCCCCGAGGAGATCCCCGGCGGCGACTTCGACCGTCCGGCCCAGCTGGTGGTCAAGGCGCTGGGCTTCGAGCCCGAGAACCTGCCGCAGGCCTGGTCGGCCCCGGACCTCAAGACCACCCGCTGGGGCACGGTCAAGGCCGACGTCCGCAACCAGATGACCAATCTCGACGGCGTGTTCGCCGCCGGCGACATCGTTCGCGGCGCCTCGCTGGTGGTGTGGGCGATCAAGGACGGCCGCGACGCCGCCGACGCCATGCACCGCTACCTGAAGGCCAAGGCCGGCGCTCCCGCGCTGATCGCGGCGGAATAAGAGAAGAGAGATCAGACCCATGAGCCAGATCGACCTCTATCTGAAGAACCGCCAGGCCCTGATCGACGGCCACGCCTACGATCCGACCACCGAGCGCGACGCCTGCGGCGTCGGCCTGGTCTGCGCCATCGACGGCCAGCCGCGCCGCGAAGTCGTCGAACTGGCGATCAAGGCCCTGAAGGCCCTATGGCACCGCGGCGCGGTGGACGCCGACGGCAAGACCGGCGACGGCGCCGGCGTGCTGGTTTCCGTCCCGCAGGACTTCTTCATCGACCAGGTGCGCCGCACCGGCCACGCCCTGCGCCAGGGCCCGATCGCCGTCGGCCAGATCTTCCTGCCGCGCACCGACCTGGGCGCCCAGGAGACCTGCCGCACGATCGTCGAGGCCGAAGCCCTGCGCTTCGGCTTCTACATCTACGGCTGGCGCCAGGTGCCCGTCGACACCTCGGTGATCGGCGAGAAGGCCAACGCCACGCGTCCGGAAATCGAGCAGATCATGCTGGCCGGTCCGGCCGGCCTGGAGGGCGAGGCGCTGGAACGCGCCCTGTTCCTGTGCCGCAAGCGCATCGAAAAGCGCGTGCACGCCCAGAACATCAGCGACTTCTACATCTGCTCGTTCTCGGCCCGCTCGCTGATCTACAAGGGCATGTTCCTGGCCGAGTCGATCGACGAGTTCTATCCGGACCTGAAGGACGAGCGCTTCGCCGCCGCCGTGGCGATCTTCCACCAGCGCTACTCGACCAACACCTTCCCGCAGTGGCGCCTGGCCCAGCCCTTCCGGATGCTCGCCCACAACGGCGAGATCAACACGATCAAGGGCAACATCAACTGGATGAAGTCCCACGAGATCAAGATGGCGGCCGACGCCTTCGGTGAGTTCGGGGACGACGTGAAGCCGGTGATCCAGCCGGGCGGTTCGGACAGCGCCAGCCTGGACAACACCTTCGAGGTGCTGGTCCGCGCCGGCCGCGACGCGCCGATGGCCAAGGCCCTCCTCGTGCCGGAAGCCAGCAACCCCAACATGAGCGACGAGCACAAGGCGCTCTATTCCTACTGCAACGCCGTGATGGAGCCGTGGGACGGTCCGGCCGCCCTGTGCGCCACCGACGGCCGCTGGGTCGTGGCCGGCAAGGACCGCTCGGGCCTGCGCCCGCTGCGCGTGGCCTATACTGACGACGGCCTGGTCATCATGGGCTCGGAAGCCGGCATGTGCGGCGTCGAGGAAAGCCGCATCACCCGCAAGCTGGCCATCGCGCCGGGCCGGATGATCGCCATCGACCTGGGCGAGGGCAAGCTCTACGGCGAAGACGAGATCGTCGACGAACTGGCCGGCCGCCACCCCTATACCGAGTGGCTGGGCAACATGGTCGATCTCGAAAAGGAGATCGCGCCCGGTCCCGAGCCCCGCAGCTATGGCCGCGAGGAACTGACCCGCCGCCAGGCCGCCGCCGGCTACAGCCTCGAAGACCTGGAAATGATCCTCGCCCCGATGGTCGAGGACGGCAAGGAAGCCGTCGGCTCGATGGGCGACGACACGCCGTTGGCGGTGCTGTCGGAGAAGTACCGTCCGCTGTCGCACTATTTCCGCCAGAACTTCAGCCAGGTGACCAACCCGCCGATCGACCCCCTGCGGGAGACCGGCGTGATGAGCCTGAAGACCCGCTTCAAGAACCTGGGCAACATCCTGGCCCAGGACGCGGCTCAGGCGGACGTCTACGTGCTGGAAAGCCCCGTGCTGACCACCGGCATGTATATCCGCATCCGCGAACTGCTGGGCGAGAAGAACGTCGCAGTCATCGACTGCACCATGCCGCTGCCGGCCGCCGAGGCCCGGGCCGGCGACGCCCTGCGCGCCAACCTCGACCGCATCCGCGCCGAGGCCGAAGACGCCGTGCTGCGCGGCTGCGGCGCCATCGTCCTGACCGACGAGGCCAGCGACGAGGGCCGCGTCGGCCTGCCGATGATCCTGGCCACCGGCGGCGTGCACGCCCACCTCGTGGCCAAGGGCCTGCGCTCCTACGTCTCGCTGGTCGTCCGTTCGGCCGAGTGCCTGGACACGCACTATTTCGCGGTGCTGGTCGGCGTCGGCGCCACGGCGGTCAACGCCTACCTGGCGCAGGAAAGCTTCCAGGACCGCCTCGAGCGCGGCCTGGCTGGCGACAAGTCGCTGCGCGACGTGTGCCTGAACTTCAAGGGCGCCATCGAGGGCGGCTTGCTGAAGATCATCTCCAAGATGGGCATCAGCGTCATCAGCTCGTACCGCGGCGGCTACAACTTCGAAGCCGTCGGCCTGTCGCGCGCCCTGGCCGCCGAGTTCTTCCCCGGCATGCCCTCGCGCATCTCGGGCATCGGCCTGGCCGGCATCGAGACCAAGACCGTCGAACTGCACCGCAAGGCCTGGGAACTGTCGGCGGTGACCCTGCCGGTCGGCGGCCTCTACAAGTCGCGTCGCTCGGGCGAGGCCCACGCCTTCGAGGCGCGCCTGATGCACACCCTGCAGAGCGCCTGCGACACCGGCGACTACGAGCTCTACCGCCGCTGGTCCTCGGGCCTGCGCACGCAAAAGCCGATCCAGCTGCGCGACCTCCTGGACTGGCGCTCGGACCGCAACCCGATCTCGACCGACGACGTCGAGAGCGTCAACGAGATCCGCAAGCGCTTCGTCACGCCGGGCATGAGCCTGGGCGCCCTCTCCCCCGAGGCGCACGGCGCGCTGAACATCGCCATGAACCGCATCGGCGCCCGCTCGGTCTCGGGCGAGGGCGGCGAGGACAGCGCGCGCTACAAGCCGCTGCCCAACGGCGACAACCCCAACAGCGCCATCAAGCAGGTCGCCTCGGGCCGCTTCGGCGTCACCGCCGAGTACCTGAACCAGTGCGTCGAGCTGGAGATCAAGGTCGCCCAGGGCGCCAAGCCCGGTGAAGGCGGGCAGCTGCCCGGCTTCAAGGTCACGGAAATGATCGCCCGTCTGCGTCACTCGACGCCTGGCGTGATGCTGATCAGCCCGCCGCCGCACCACGACATCTACTCGATCGAAGATCTGGCCCAGCTCATCTACGACCTGAAGCAGATCAACCCGATCGCCCGCGTCACGGTGAAGCTGGTCGCCGCCACCGGCATCGGCGCCATCGCCGCCGGCGTTGCGAAGGCGAAGGCCGACGTGATCCTGGTCGCCGGCGGCGTCGGCGGCACGGGCGCCTCGCCCCAGACCTCGGTGAAGTACGCCGGCGGTCCGTGGGAGATGGGCCTGTCGGAAGCCAACCAGGTGCTGACGCTGAACAACCTGCGCCACTCGGTGGTCCTGCGGGCCGACGGCGGCATGCGCACGGGCCGCGACGTGGTCATCGCCGCGATGATGGGCGCCGAGGAGTTCGGCATCGGCACCGCCTCGCTGGTGGCGATGGGCTGCATCATGGTGCGCCAGTGCCACTCCAACACCTGCCCCGTCGGCGTCTGCACCCAGGACGAGGCCCTGCGCGCCAAGTTCACCGGCACGCCGGACAAGGTCGTGAACCTCTTCACCTTCGTGGCCGAGGAAGTGCGCGAGATCCTGGCGGGCCTGGGCTTCAAGAGCCTGCAGGAAATCGTCGGCCGCACCGACCTGCTGGCGCAGGTTTCGCGCGGCGGCGAGCACCTCGACGACCTCGACCTGAACCCGCTGCTGGTTCGCGCCGATCCGGGCTCGAACAAGCCGTACAACACGGTCGAGGGCCGCAACACGGTGCCTGACACCCTGGACGCCCAGATCGTCCGCGACGCCGCCCCGCTGCTGGAGCGCGGCGAGAAGATGCAGCTGACCTACACGGTCCGCAGCACGGCGCGCACCATCGGCACCCGCACCTCGAGCCACATCGTCCGCAAGTTCGGCATGAAGGGCCTGCCGGCCGGTCACCTGACCGTCCAGCTCAAGGGCTCGGCCGGCCAGAGCCTGGGCGCCTTCGCGGTGCAGGGCCTGCGCATCGAGCTGACCGGCGAGGCCAACGACTATGTCGGCAAGGGCCTGTCGGGCGCGACGATCACCATCAAGCCGCCCCGCGGCCTCGCGGCCCCCGAGACCAACACCCTGATCGGCAACACCGTGCTGTTCGGGGCCACCTCGGGCCGCCTGTTCGCGGCCGGCCAGGCCGGCGAGCGCTTCGCCGTCCGCAACTCGGGCGCCACCACGGTGGTCGAGGGCTGCGGGACCAACGGCTGCGAATACATGACCGGCGGCCAGGTGGTGATCCTGGGCCCGACGGGCGGCAACTTCGGGGCCGGCATGACCGGCGGCATGGCCTTCGTGCTCGACCAGCACGACCGCTTCTCGGCCAACTACAATCCCGAGAGCATCATCGTGCAGCGCCTGGCCTCGCCCTACTGGGAAGGCGTGCTGCGCTCGCTGATCGCCGAGCACGCCCGCGAGACGGACTCGGCCTTCGCCGAGAGCCTGCTGCGCGACTGGGACCGCGCCCGCGACCTCTTCTGGCAGGTCTGCCCGAAGGAGATGGTCAGCCGCCTGCCCCAGCCGCTGGCGGCCGAGGAAGCAGTTCACGAGCGGGCCTGACGGCCCGTCCGCAACGAGATCCGTCGCCTTCTTCCGGGGCGACGGCCGCGCGGCGCGCCTCCCAGCCCGCCGCACGACGAGGGGAGCGCTCCGGCCCGAGCGCTCCCCTTTGTTGTTTCTGGACGCTTGCCCGATCCGTCACGGAAATGCTGATCTTCCGCCGTCGATTCCCAGCGTCGGGGATGTTCCAGTGAGCTTCGAGACCAAGACTGCCGCCCTGTCGCGGCGCCGAATGCTGGCAGGCGGCGCAGCGTTGCTTGGCCTGGCGGCGACCTCAGGCGAGGCGCTGGCCCTGACGGCCCGCCCGCGCCTGCGGGTGATCCTCGACAACGACTTCTCGGGCGATCCCGACGGCCTGTTCCAGCTGGCCCACCACCTGGCCTCGCCGTCGGTGGAGATTCCGCTGATCGTCGGTTCGCACATCCATGTGAACGACTTCCTCGACGGTTCGACCACCCAGGCCGACAACGCCGTCGCCCAGGTCAAGGCGATCTGCTCGCGGATCAAGCTGGTCCGGCAGCCGCCGGTGATCGCCGGCCGCAACGTCGCTCCGCCGACCGGCGCCAAGGCCGAGGCGACGCCGGCCGCCAAGGCGATCATCGCCGAGGCCATGCGGGACGACACCAAGCTGCCGCTGTTCTACTGCGCGGGCGCGGGCCTGACGGACCTGGCCGAAGCGCTGCGTCTGGAGCCGAAGATCGCCGGCCGCATGAAGCTGGTCTGGATCGGCGGCCATGAGCACGACGACCTGCTGCCCGGCGTGCCGCGCCGCAAGGACGCCGAATACAACGCCACGATCGACCTGGCCGCCGTGCAGACGGTGTTCAACGATTCCGCCATCGAGATCTGGCAGATCCCGCGCAACGTCTACCGCCAGCTGATGATCAGCCACGCCGAGCTCGAGGCCGGCCTGAAGCCGGCCGGCGGTCTTGGGACCTATCTGCTCGAACAGCTGGAGCGCGTGGTCTCCACGCCCAAGGTCAGCCTGGGCGAAACCTACATCCTCGGCGACAGCCCGCTGGTGACGCTGACGGCTTTGCAGTCGTCATTCGAACCCGACAGCGCGTCGAGCGCCTATGTGGTACGCCCTACGCCCCGCGTGATCGCCCGGGCCCAGTACGAGGCCAACCCGAACGGCCGGCCGATGCGGATCTACACCAGCATCGACACCCGCCTGACCTTCGCCGACATGTTCGCCAAGTTCGCCGCGGCTGGGTGGTAGGGCTCCAGCTCCGTGTGTGGTCCCCGCCCTTCGACAGGCTCAGGGTGAGGACCATGGACAGGCCAGGCAGCAGAAAGACCTCATCCTGAGCTTGTCGAAGGACGAGGTTTTCGCCCCTACTCCTTTGGCCCCACATAGCGCGCCCGGGGGCGGATAAGCCGGCCCGTCTTGCCCTGCTCCAGCGCGTGGGCCAGCCAGCCCGCCGTGCGGCCGACGGCGAACAGGGCGAAGGGGGCGTCCTCGGGCAGCTTCAGGGTCCGCGCCAGGGCGACGAGGGCGAAATCGATATTGGCCGCCTGGCCGGTGGCGGCGACCACCGCCGCTTGCAGCGCGGCCATGTCGGGCGCAGGCTCGAACGCCGCCAGCAGCGCCGCCGCGCGCGGATCGCCGTCGGGATAGAGCGGGTGGCCAAAGCCCGGCAGCGGCGCGCCCTGGTCCAGGCGAACGGCGACGGCCGCCTCGGCCCCTTCCCGCCTGGCTTCGCGCGCCAGGGCTTCGACCCGGGCGGCCATGCCGCCGTGCAGCGGCCCCGACAGGGCCGACAGACCGGCCAGGGCGGAAGCCGCCAGCGACGCCCCGGTCGAGGCCGCCACCCGGGCGGCGAAGGTCGAGGCGTTGAGCTCGTGATCGGCCAGCAGGACCAGGGCCCGCCGCACCAGGTCGCCGCCGGCCGCGTCCAGGCCCCAGGCGGCGGCCAGCCGCTGGTGGACCAGCCCCTCGCCCGGCCGTCCGGCCACGGCGTCGGCGACCAGATCGAGCAGGCCGGCCGCCTCCTGGGCCAGCATCAGCGGCGCGCGGCCCCGAGCCGGACGGCCCTCGCCCGCTCGGGCGGCCAGATCGGCGAACAGCCGGGCGCGGATGGTCGGGGCGGTGCTGGCCGCATGTATGGCGACCGCGGCCTCCGCCGCATCGTCGCGCAGCAAGCGGCCGACGGCCTCGAAGCTTTCGGCGCCCGCCAGCGCCACCGCGTCGCGGCCGCGATACCACAGGCGACCACCGCGCACGGTGGTGATGGCCGAGGCCAGCACCGGCTCGCCCCAGGCGATGGCCGCGGCGGCGACGTCGGCCGCCTTGCGCCCCCGGGCCTTTCTGCCGGCCAAGGCCGCCACGTCGGAGGCGCGATAGAGGCTGCGGCGCGGATCATCGGGATGGGCGTGGGCCTCGATCCGGCCCCGACTGACATAGGCGTACAGCGTCTGGGCCCGCACGCCGAGCCGCGCCATCGCCTGGTCCGCATCAAGCCAATCGTCCGCCATATATATTGATTACATTGATCAAGATTGACGATCAACCGGCCGGAGCCAAGATCGAGGGCGAAAGGAGACCCCCCATGGTCCAAGTTTCCGCCGGCCTCGAAGGCGTGATCGCCGCCGCCACCGTGCTCTCCGACGTCGACGGCCAGGCCGGTCGCCTGACCATCCGTGGATGGGCGGTGGAAGACCTGGCCGGCCGCGCCCGCTTCGAGGACGCCGTCCATCTGCTGCTGGACGGCTTCTTCGACGACCTCCCGGCCGATCTGGCCCCGGCCCTGGGCGCGGCGCGCGTGCGGGCCTTCGCCGAGGTCGCCGCGCTGGACGACGCCCTGGCCGCCCGCGAGCCCTACGACGCCATGCGCGCCCTCCTGGCCCGCCTGCCCGACGGCGACACCGTGCGCGACGCCCTGGCGCTGATCGCCGCGCCGGCCGTGTTCACCGCCGCGGTCCTGCGCCGCCGGCAGGGACTGTCGGCGATCGCCCCCGATCCCGCCCTGCCCCACGCCGCCGATTTCCTGCGAATGGTCAGGGGCGTCCCGGCCACCGAGGGCGAGGCGCGGGCGCTGGACGCCTATCTGGTCACGGTCTGCGACCACGGCCTCAACGCCTCGACCTTCGCGGCCAGGGTGGCGGCCTCGACGCGGGCGGGGCTCGGCTCGGCGGTCCTGGCGGGGCTGTCGACGCTGAAGGGCCCGCTGCACGGCGGCGCGCCTGGGCCGGTGATCGACATGCTCGACGCCATCGGAACGGCCGGCAACGCCGCCCTCTGGCTGGAGGCCGCGCTCGACGCCGGTGAGCGGCTGATGGGCTTTGGCCATCGCATCTATCGCGTCCGCGACCCGCGCGCCGACGCCCTGAAGGCGGCTCTCTCCCGGCTGTCGAAGAGCGCCGGCGCCCTGCCCGGCCGCCTGGCTCTCGCCGAGGCCGTAGAGCGTGCGGCCCTCGACATCCTGCGTCGGCGCAAGCCCGACCGGCCGCTGGAGACCAATGTCGAGTTCTACACCGCGCTCCTGCTCGAAGCCCTGGGCCTGCCGCCCGAGGCCTTCACCTGCGTGTTCGCCGCCGGCCGCACAGTCGGCTGGATCGCCCACGCCCGCGAGCAGCAGGCCAGCGGCAAGCTCATTCGTCCGCAGTCGGTCTATGTGGGGCCCCGGCCCAGGGCGGCGGCCTGACGGCCGCTGCTTCCCCCTTGCGCAAGATTGTTGCGAAAGACACACATGAGGGTGAAAGCACATATCGAAGTTCGCTGAACTTGACACATTTTTGACCGCCGATTCACCTTCAGCGCGAGCGAATCCGTAGTTCAACCTTGACCATACGGATATCGCAGCAAGAGGGACGGCATGAACCGCATCGGCCAAGGACTCCTTTCGCTATTTCTGACCACCGTCGCGGCCGCGCCGCTGGCGGCCCACGCCCAGACGCCGCCCGATACCGACGTCGAAGGCGTCGTGGTCACCGGCTCGCGCATCCGCGTCAGCCCGCTCGACAAGACCCAGACCGTCTTCCAGATCGACCAGGAGGCGATCGCCAAGACCGGCCTGACCTCGATCGTCGACGTGCTGCAGCGCGTGCCCGCCGCCGGCGGCGGCCTCAATTCCAAGTTCAACAACTCCGGCAACTTCGGCAATCCGCCCGACGGCGGCGGCGTGGGCGCCGGCTCGGCCGAGATCGACCTGCGCTACCTGGGCTCGCGCCGGGCCCTGGTGCTGGTCGACGGCCAGCGCTGGGTCAGCGGGGCATCGGCCTCGGGCGTGCCGGGGGCGGTCGACCTCAACACCATCCCCAGCGCCATGATCCGCAACGTCGAGATCCTGCAGGAGGGCGCCTCGCCGATCTACGGCTCCGACGCCATCGCCGGGGTCATCAACATCATCACCCGCGAGCGCCAGCAGGGCCTGGAACTGTCGGCCCAGGTGGGCGGCTACGGCGAGGGCGACGGCTTCTCGCAGGACTACAACGTCTCGTGGGGGGCCTCGGAGGGCAAGACCAGCATCGTGGTCGGCGGCGGCTACTTCAAGCAGAAGAGCGTGCTGTCGGCCGATCGCGACATCTCGCTCTATCCCAGCCCCTATGGCGCCTCGTGCCTCTCCGGCGGCTGTTCGTCGGGCACGCCGCTGGGCCGGTTCATCGTCAGCGACCCCAATACCGGCCGCGACATGGACCTGACCCTGAAGGCGGCCCTGGCCGCCGGAGTGCGGCCCACCTACACGCCGCTGGACCCCACCGGCGCGGGCAGCAGCTTCCGCAACTTCGCCGGCGACGCCGACCGCTTCAACTTCCAGCCCTACAACTACATCGTCACCCCGTCCGAGCGCGTCAGCCTGTTCGGGGCGGTGACCCACGACTTCACCGACAGCATCAAGCTGAAGGTGCGCGGCAGCTACGTGCAGCGCAAATCGGCCAACCAGGCCGCGCCGATCCCGCTGTTCGTCGGCCCCGACGCCGGCAACGGCAACCTGCTCGACACCATCTCGATCGACGCCACCAACCCCTACAACCCGTTCGGCTTCACCCTGACCAGCGGCACCTACGCCTTCGTCGGCCGGCGGATGATCGAGGCCGGGCCGCGCCACTACGCCCAGACCGTCGACACCTGGAACGTCAACGCCACCCTGTCGGGCGACTGGGCCGTGGGCTCGCGCCGCTGGTACTGGGACGTCGGCTACACCGCCTCGCGCAACCACGCCGAACAGAGCTTCACCGGCAACATCAACGCCCAGCGCGTGCAACAGGCCCTGGGGCCGATCTCGGGCTGCACCGGCTCGTGCGTGCCGCTCAACATCTTCGGCGGTGTCGGCTCGATCACGCCGCAGATGCTGGACTACATCGGCTTCACCCAGCAGGACGTCTCGCAGCAGGAACTGCACGACTTCACCGCCAACCTGACCGGCGACCTCTTCGAGCTGCCGGCCGGCCCTCTGGCCTTCGCCGCCGGCTACGAACACCGGCAGACCAAGGGCTACTTCCAGCCCGACGCCATCGTCGCCGCCGGCCTGTCCTCGGACATCCCCGCCCAGCCGGCCAGGGGGGAGATCAAGGTCGACGAGGCCTATCTGGAACTGCGCGCCCCGCTGCTGGCCGACCTGCCGCTGATCCACCGGCTGGAAATCTCGGGCGCCGGCCGCTGGTTCGACTATTCCACCTCGGGCTCGGACTCGATCTACAAGGCCGGCCTCAACTGGCGGCCGACCGAAGACGTACTGGTGCGCGCCTCCTGGGGCCAGGGCTTCCGGGCCCCGTCGATCGGCGAGCTCTACGGCGCGGCCTCGCGCTTCGACCAGGAGATCACCGATCCCTGCTCGGACATGCTGGGCCTGTCGGGCGGAACGCCCGCTTCAGCCACCGTCCGCGCCAACTGCATCGCCGCCGGCGTGCCGGCCAGCGGCGCCTACGTGCAGCTCAATCCGCAGCTGTCGGTGATCACCAGCGGCAACGACACGCTGAAGCCCGAGACCAGCGAGAGCAAGAACTTCAGCATCGTCTGGGAGCCAAAGGCGCTGAAGGACGCCAGCTGGGCCAGCGGCGGCTCGATCGAGCTGGCCTATTCCGACATCGAGCTGGACTCGGCGATCCAGGCGCTGTCGGGGGAAAGCCTGCTGTCGCGCTGCGCCGAACTGGCGGACTCCCTGGCCTGTTCGACCATCACCCGCACCGCCTCGGGCCAGGTGGCGGCGATCACCAACCCGCTGATCAACATCGGCGGCATCCAGACCCGTGCCATCGACCTGAACCTGCTGTGGACCTCGCCCGACTACAGCTTCGGACGCCTGGCGGTGCGGTCGTACTCGACCTTCCTACTGGAGTTCACCGAGATCGTGCCGACGGCCACCGGCTTCACCGAGATCCCGCGCGAGGGCACCGAGCGCGGCAGTCCCGACCAGGCCTATCCGAAAACCAAGTCGACCTTCACCGTCGACTGGGACTGGAAGAACTGGGGCGCCAGCGCCTCGGCCCGCTACCTGTCGTCGATCAAGGAGACCCAGGCCGCCGACGCCAAGCTGGCCTCGCGCACCTATGTCGACGCCCAGTTGCGCTGGAAGCCGGATTTCCTGGGCGAGACCACCGCGGTGGCCTTCGGGGTCAACAACCTGTTCGACAAGGACCCGCCGGGCTGCATCAGCTGCGGCCTCAACAACTTCGACCCCAACGCCTATGACGCGCCGGGGCGCTACTTCTACTTCCGCCTGACCTATCGCCAGTAGGGGCTGAACTTGGGCGCGGTCGTGCTACTGCTTGGAGCATGACCGCGCCCGCCGCCTCCGCCGCCGAGCACCAGGCCCTCACCCGCCGGATCACCACCCTGGCGGTGGGGACGGCCGCCATCCTGATCGTCATCAAGGGGGCGGCGTGGATCGCCAGCGGCTCGCTGGCCATGCTGGCCTCGCTGGCGGACTCAGGGCTCGACCTGGTGGCCTCGCTGATCACCTTCTTCGCCGTGCGCTACGCGGCCGAGCCGCCGGACGCCGAGCACCGCTTCGGCCACGGCAAGGCCGAGGCCTTCTCCAGCCTGATCCAGGCGGGCCTGGTCTTCGCCTCGGCGGCGCTGATCGGACGCGAGGCGATCGACGGCCTGCTGCACCCCAAGCCGGTCGAGAACAGCGTCTGGGGCGTCGGGGTGATGGTCGTCTCGATCGCCCTGACCCTGGCCCTGATCCGCGCCCAGGCGGCCGTGATGGCCAAGACCCGCTCGGTGGCCGTGGCCGGCGATCACGCCCACTACGCCGCCGACCTGGCGTCCAACGCCGTGACCTTGCTTGGCCTGGCCGCCGTCGCCCTGCTGGGCTGGACGTGGGTGGACGCCGCCGCCGGCCTCGTGGTCGCCGCCTGGCTGCTGTGGGGCGCGGTGGGAGTGTTCCGCCAGGCCGCCGACCAGCTGATGGACCACGAACTGCCCGTCGAGGAGCGCGAGCAGATCCTCGCCCTGCTGACCGACGATCCGCGCATCGGCGGCGTGCACCAGCTGCGCACCCGCGCGGCCGGCCCGCACATCCACGTCCAGGGCCACATGGACCTCGCCGCCGGCCAGAGCCTGGCGGAGGCCCACGCGATCATGAACGCCGCCGAGGATCGGGTGAAGACGGCCTTCCCCACGGCCGACGTGCTGCTGCACCCCGATCCGAGGCGCTTCGCCGAATAGATCCTCCCCCTGAAGGGGGAGGTGGCCCGAAGGGCCGGAGGGGGAAGAGACTTCAGCGTTCCAGCGGCTCTGATTTCAGCAACCACATCCCCCTCCGTCGGCTTCGCCGACACCTCCCCCTTCAGGGGGAGGGTCTTGCTCTCCGGCCGCGATGCGCCCAATTAGCGGCCTTCTCCCAATGACGAGCCCCTTCTCCATGGACGACACCCTGGCCCGCCTGCCCGACGCCTTTTCCGGCAAGACCGTGCTGGTGCTGGGCGACGTCATGCTCGACCGGTTCGTCTATGGCGCGGTCGACCGCATCTCGCCCGAAGCGCCGGTGGCGGTGATCGCCATCGAGCGCGAGACCACCATGCTGGGCGGGGCCGGCAACGTGGCCCGCAACGTCGCCGCCCTGGGCGGGCGTGCGGTGCTGGCCGGGCTGATCGGCGACGACGACGCCGGCCGCGCCGTGGCCGCCCTGGTCGAGCGCGAGCCGGGCCTGGACAGCGCCCTGGCGCTCGATGCCAGCCGCCGCACCACCGAGAAGACCCGCTATGTCGCCGCCTCGCACCAGATGCTGCGCGCCGACCGCGAGGACCGCCATCCGGCCGACGCCGGCCTGGTGCTGGCCGCCTTCGAGAAGGCCCTGCCCACCGCAGACGTCGTGGTGCTGTCCGACTACGCCAAGGGCGTGCTGACCCCGGAAGTCCTGGCCGCCGCCATCGCCGCCGCCCGCGCCGCCAGCAAGCCGGTGATCGTCGACCCCAAGAGCCGCGACCTCTCGCGCTATGACGGCGCGACGGTGATCAAGCCCAATCGCCGCGAGGCCGCAGAGGCCACAGGCGTGGCCGGCGCCGGCGACGAGGCCGCAGAGGCCGCCGGCGAGGCGATCCTGGCCGCCGCCCCCAACCTTTCCGCCGCCCTGGTCACCCGCGGCGCGGCCGGCATGACCCTGTCGCAGCGCGGCGCGGCCCACGTCCACCTGCCGGCCAGCGCGCTGGAGGTGTTCGACGTCTCGGGCGCCGGCGACACCGTGGCCGCCACGCTCGCCCTCTCGCTGGCCGCCGGGGCCGACCTGGCGGCGGCTGCGCGCCTGGCCAACGCCGCCGCCGGCCTGGTCGTGGCCAAGCTGGGCACCGACGTGGTCACCGCCGGCGAGCTGAAGGCCGTTCTGGCCGGCGCCCACGGCGATCCGGGGCAGGAAAAGATCGCCGCCCGAGAGCGGATGCTGGAGATCGTCGCCGGCTGGCGCGCACGGGGCCTGAAGGTGGGCTTCACCAATGGCTGCTTCGACCTTCTGCACCCCGGCCACGTCTCGCTTCTGGCCCAGGCGAAGGCCGCCTGCGACCGCCTGGTGCTGGGCCTCAACACCGACGCCTCGGTCCAGCGCCTGAAGGGCCCGACCCGGCCGGTGCAGAAGGAAGACGCCCGCGCCGCCGTGCTGGCCTCGCTCTCGGCCGTCGACCTGGTCACCCTGTTCGACGAGGACACCCCGCTGGAGCTGATCACCGCCATCAAGCCCGACGTGCTGGTCAAGGGCGCCGACTACACGGTCGAGACCGTGGTCGGCTCGGACGTGGTGCTGGCGGGCGGCGGCCGCGTGGTGCTGGCCGACCTGAAGGCGGGCCAGAGCACGACGGCGCTGATCGCGCGGGCGAACAGTTAAGCGCCGCGAAGACCCCCTCCGGCCCTCCGGGCCACCTCCCCCAGAGGGGAAGGATTTCGAAAGCGCCGCGCCGAAAGATGCTCCCCCTCTGGGGGAGCTGTCGCGGAGCGACTGAGGGGGCAAAAACGCCCATTCCTCTGAATAGTCCTTGCTCGGCAATATCTTGTTAAGCAAAGCGGCGCATCGATCAGACGATGCAGCCTGAACGCATGTGGGCATGAGCGTCGAACGCACTCTTCACCATTTCCCGTTGGACCCGGCCTCGCGCCAGGTGCGCCTCGCGCTGGGCGAAAAGCGGGTGGCGTTCTCCGAGGTCCAGGTGCGCTATTGGGAGTCGCCTCCGGAGTTCACGACGCTGAACCCGTCGGGCCTGACGCCGGTGCTGGTCGAGACCCGCCATCAGCGCACCGCCGTGATCTGCGAAAGCCGGGCGATCCTCGAGCACATCGAGGAACAGGAGCCCGAGCCGGCCCTGCTGGGCCGCGAGGCCGGCGAACGCGCCGAGGCGCGGCGCCTGATGCAATGGTTCGACCGCAAGTTCGACAACGAGGTCAACGGCTTCCTGCTGCACGAGAAGATGGAGAAGCGCCTGCTGCGGATGGGCGCGCCCGATCTCGGCGCCCTGCGCCAGGGCCGCGACGCCCTGCGCAATCACATGGGCTACATGGAAAGCCTGCTGCAGCAGCGCGACTGGCTGGCCGGCCGCCGCATGAGTCTCGGCGACTTCGCCGGCGCGGCGCATCTTTCCGTCATCGACTATTTCGGCGACGTGCCGTGGAAGGACTTCCCCGCGGTCCGCACCTGGTACATGAAGCTGAAATCGAGGCCGTGCTTCAGGCCCATCCTGGCCGATCGCTGGCCCGGCCTCGCGCCGGCCGCGCACTATGACGACCTCGACTTCTGATCTGACGCTTCAAGCCGTTCGAGACGAGATCCGCCGCGAAGCCCTCGCGCTGGGCTTCGACGCCTGCGGCTTCGCCTCGGCGGCCGACGCCTGGCCCAACGGCGAGTGGCTGCGCCAGTTCGTGGCCGAGGGCCTGCACGGGGCCATGGGCTGGATGGAGGAGACGCTCGAGCGACGCAGCCACCCCACCGCCATGTGGACCGATGCGAAGAGCGCGGTGGTGCTGGGCATCAACTACGGCCCCGACATCGATCCGCTGACCCAGCTGGAGCACCGCGATCGCGCCGCCATCAGCGTCTACGCCCGGGGCGACGACTATCACGACGTGGTCAAGAAGCGCCTCAAGCAGCTGGCCGGCTGGATGCATCGGCGATGGGGCAATGAGGTCAAGGTCTTCGTCGACACCGCCCCGCTGATGGAAAAGCCGCTGGCCCAGCGCGCGGGCCTGGGCTGGCAGGGCAAGCACACCAACCTGGTCTCGCGCCAGTTCGGCTCGTGGCTGTTCCTGGGCAGCGTGCTGACGACGCTGGACCTGCCGCCGGACGAGGCCGAGTTCGACCGGTGCGGCTCGTGCCGGGCCTGCCTGGACATCTGCCCGACGGGGGCGTTTCCCGCGCCGCACCGACTGGATGCGCGGCGCTGCATCTCGTACCTGACCATCGAGCTGGCCGGGCCGATCCCGGACGAGTTCCGGCCCATGCTCGGCAACCGCATCTATGGCTGCGACGACTGCCTGGCGGCCTGCCCGTGGAACAAGTTCGCCAGCCTGTCGGCCGAGGCCAAGTTCCACGCCCGTGAGACGCTGAAGGCCCCGCCCCTGGCGGAACTGGCCGTGCTGGACGATCCGTCGTTCCGGGCGCTGTTCTCAAAGAGCCCGATCAAGCGCATCGGCCGCGACCGCTTCGTGCGCAACGTGCTCTACGCTATCGGCAACAGCGGCGAGCCGGGCCTGATGGCCGTGGTGGAGCCCCTGCGGAGCGATCCGGACGAGACCGTCCGCGACGCGGCCGACTGGGCGGCGTCGCGGCTGGTTCAGGTTCAGCCTTCGTAGGCGTAGGGGCTGACCAGGTCGGCCAGCAGCGGCGCCGCGGCGTCGCGGGCGTTGGCCGACATGTCGGCGTAGGGGATGGTCCAGTCGATGCCGATGGCGGGATCGTTGAAGCGCAGCGTGCCTTCGGCCTGGGGCGCGTAGTAGCCGGTGACCTTGTAGAGCACCTCGCACTCGTCGGTCAGGGTGCAGTAGCCGTGGGCGAAGCCCTCGGGCACCAGCAGCTGCTGGGCGTTGTCGGCCGACAGCTCGGCGCCGACCCACTGGCCGTAGGTGGGCGATCCCACGCGGATGTCGACCGCCACGTCGAAGATCGCGCCGCGCGCGCAACGCAGCAGCTTGGCCTGGCCTTGCGGCGGCTTCTGGAAGTGCAGGCCCCGCACGATGCCGCGCGTGGTCGAGCGCACGTGATTGTCCTGCACGAACGCGCCGCCGTTGAAACCCGCCTCCTCCAGCGCTGACTGGCGGAAGGTCTCGGAGAACCAGCCGCGCTCGTCGCCATGGCGCGCGGGCGTGATAAGCAGGACCTCGGGAATCGCCGTCGGCGTGATCTTCATTGGAACAACCCCTAGAGAGTGAGCTGGCACGCATGGCCCGATCCAAGGCCTCTGACAAGGCCACGGCGCCAATCTTCAGCGTCATCGTCGTGGCCTACCAGAGCGGCCCCACCCTGGCCCGCTGCCTGACGGGCCTGGCCGCCCAGAGCTTCGGCGACTTCGAGGTTCTGCTGGTCGACAACGCCTCTACCGACGGCGCGCCGCAGGCGGCCGCCAAGGCCGATCCGTCGATCCGGCTGATCGAGCCCGGCGCCAACACCGGCTTCGCAGCCGGCAACAACCTGGCCGCCCGTCAGGCCAAGGGGCGCTGGCTGGTGCTCCTGAACCCCGACGCCTATCCGCATCCCGACTGGCTGGAGAAGCTGGCCGCGGCCGCCGAGCGCCATCCGGACGTCAACAGCTTCGCCTCGCTGCAGCTGGTGGCCGACGAGCCAGACCTGATGGACGGCGCCGGCGACGTCATGACCTCGGCCGGCATTCCGTTCCGCGGCGGCTATCGCCGCAAGGCGTCGGCCAAGGTCTTCGAGGGCGAGGTGTTCTCAGGCTGCGGCGCGGCGATGATGCTGGACCGCGACCTGTTCCTGCGTCTGGGCGGCTTCGACGAGCGGTTCTTCTGCTACTGCGAGGATGTCGACCTGGGCTACCGGCTGCGGCTCGACGGCGAACCCACCCTGCTGGTGCCCGACGCCCGGGTCGAGCACGTCGGCTCGGCGACGCTGGGCGTGCGCTCGGACTTCGCCCTGTTCCACGGCACACGGAACAGGGTGTGGACCTTCCTGAAGAACACGCCCTCGCCGATGCTGTGGTGGAGCGCGCCGCTGCACTTCGCCGTCACCGCAGGCCTCTTCCTGCTGCACCTGCGCCGGCGCGACGCCGGTCCTGTGTGGAAGGGCTTCAAGGCCGCCTTCGTGAAGGCCGACCTGGATCCGATCCTGGCTTCGCGGCGCGAGATCCAGGCCGCCCGCAAGGCCCCGGCGATCGACATCCTGCGGGCCATGGCGCTGGACCCGGTGGCCTTCTTCGGCCGCCGGATCGTCATCAGGCAGTGGCGAGGTCGTCGATCAGGCGCCGCATGAACTGGGCGCCGCGCTCCATCTGGGCGATCTCGACATATTCGTCGGGCTGGTGGGCCTGGTCGATCGAGCCGGGACCGCAGATGACCGTGGAGAAGCCCGCGCCCTGGAACTGCCCGGCCTCGGCGGCGTAGGGCGCCACGCGGGCCGGACCGTTGTCGCCGGCCATGCGGCGGGCGAAGGCCTCGGCCACGCCGTTCGGTTCGGGCGCGAAGGACGGGGTGAGCGAGCGCACCTCGACCTTGACCCCGCCTTCCGGCGCCCTGGCCTTGACCTCGGCGTCCAGCGTCGCGGCCAGGGCGAAGAAGTCGGCGAGGATCCCTTCCGGATCCAGGCCCGGCGGCGTGCGCAGGTCGAAGACGAACAGGCACTGGCGGGCCAGGATGTTCACCGCCGTGCCGCCGTTGACCTGGCCGATGGTCAGGGTCGCGCCCTTGGGCAGGAATGGCGAGGCCGGGTCGGCCTGGCGCTCCAGCCGCTCGGACAGTTCCACCAGATGGCTCATCAGCTTCACCGCGACCATGTTGGCCGAGACGCCCAGGTGGGTGAGGCTGGAATGGGCCTCGCGGCCGGTCACCGTCACCCAGTAGCTGGCGATGCCCTTGTGGGCCTGGACGGCGACCATGTCGGTGGGCTCGCCGACCACGACGAGGGCGGGCTTCGGCACGTCGCGGGCGATGACCTCGATCATGTCGGGCGCCCCCAGGCAGCCGACTTCCTCGTCATAGGAGAAGGCCAGGTGCACGGGACGCTTGAGGTCGCTGGCCACGAGGTCCGGCGCGGCCGCCAGGGCCAGGGCCAGGAACCCCTTCATGTCGCAGGTCCCACGGCCATAGAGACGGCCGTCGCGCTCGGTCAGGGTCCAGGGATCGCTCGACCAGGGCTGGCCGTCGACCGGCACCACGTCGGTATGGCCCGACAGCACGACCCCGCCCTCGACGGCCGGGCCGATGCTGGCCATCAGGTTGCTCTTGGTCCCGTCGGCGTTGGGCACACGCCGCGAGGCGACGCCGAGGTCGGACAGATAGGCCTCAACCCACTCGATCAGGGCCAGGTTGGAGCCGCGCGAGGTGGTGTCGAACGAGACCAGCCGGGCCAGGATGTCGACCGCGCGGACGGAAAGCGCTTCGGGAGAGGAAACCATGGATCAAGCCTAGGCCGCGCCGCCCCGGCCCGCCAAGCCCGTCCGGCGCCCGCCGGGCAGGATCGTGCCGCGACCTGAGAAAAGCTCATCCCGAGCGCAAGAAACGTGCTGACCCACGGCTTTTCTTCATTCGAGCCAAGCTTTAGAGGAGACGGACCATGATCCTGACCCTCTCCTGCCCCGACCAGCCCGGCATCGTCGCCAAGGTCTCGACCTTCCTGTTCGAGCGCGGCTGCAACATCCTCGACGCCCAGCAGTTCGACGACCAGGAGACGGGCGACTTCTTCATGCGCGTCGTCTTCGATCCGGACGGCGCCGACCGCGACGCGTTGCGCAGCGAGTTCGAGGCCCTGGCCAAGGGCTTCTCGATGCGCTGGACCCTGCGCGACCCGGCGCAGCGCTATCGCGTGATGATCCTGGCCAGCAAGTTCGACCACTGCCTGGCCGACCTAGTCTATCGCTGGCGCATCGGCGAGCTCCCGATGGACGTCACCGCCATCGTCGCCAACCATCCGGCGCAGACCTACACCCACGTCGACCTGACGGGCCTGCCCTTCCATCACCTGCCGGTGACCAAGGAGACCAAGTTCGAGCAGGAGGCCGCGCTCTGGAAGCTGATCCAGGAGACGCAGACCGACATCGTCGTGCTCGCCCGCTACATGCAGGTGCTGTCCGACGGCCTGGCGGCCAAGCTGAAAGGCCGCTGCATCAACATCCACCACTCGTTCCTGCCGGGCTTCAAGGGCGCCAAGCCCTACCACCAGGCCCATGCGCGCGGCGTGAAGGTGATCGGCGCCTCGGCCCACTACGTGACCGGCGACCTCGACGAGGGTCCGATCATCGAGCAGGACGTCGAGCGCATCAGCCACCGCGACACGCCGGAAGACCTGGTCCGCAAGGGCCGCGACATCGAGCGCCGCGTGCTGGCCCGCGCCCTGCGCTGGCGCCTGGAAGACCGGGTGCTGCTGAACGGCCGCAAGACGGTGGTGTTCACCGACTGACGCGGCATGCGGGATGGAAAACCTCGTCCTTCGACAAGCTCAGGATGAGGTTTTCCAACGCTGACGCCGTATCTGGTCCTTACCCTGAGCGTGTCGAAGGGCGAGGACCACGCACGAGACTTGACCCTAGAAGTCCACCTGCACCGAAACCCACAGGCGGCGGGGTTCCTGGTTGTTGGTGTATTCCGGCGCGTAGGCCACAGGCGTGCCATAGGGCAGCTGGCGCACGAAGTCCTTGTTGAACAGGTTGTAGACCGTGGCGTTCAGGGTGACGGCTTCCGTCGCCTTGAACGAGCCGCCCAGGTGGAACAGGCTGTAGGCCTTGTAGTCGCCCAGGGCGACCCGGGCCGGGCCCTCGCCGCGATAGCGCTCGCTGCGGTACTCGCCGCGCACCCAGGCGTTCACCCGATCGGTCACCCGCCAGCGCAGATTGCCGTTGACCATGTGCTCGGGGGTGTCGGTCAGCTTGCGGCCGGCCTCGGCCCCGCTCTTCTGCTCGCTGTCGGTGAAGGTGTAGTTCAGGCCCAGCGTCCAGTCGTCGGCGAAGCGCCAGCGGGCGGCCGCCTCGACGCCCTGCGTCACCGCCTCGTCGATGTTGATGCTCTGGCCGAAGGTGGCGGCGTTGGGGAAGAAGCCCACGTCGACGCAGCCGGCCGGACGGCCCGTGCCTGCGTTGTATTGCGCCTGGGTCAGGCCGAAGGCGCAGTTGGTCACCGGCGGGCCCGAGGCGATCTTGTCCTCGAACTTGTTGTGGAAGACCGTGACGTTGGCGGTGAAGCCGGCCTTGTTGTCGAAATAGGCGCCGGCCTCGGTGCTGGTGCTGGTTTCCGGCTGCAGGCCCGGCGAGCCCAGCAGCGGCAGGCGGCCCTGCTGGCCGAAGCCGTTGATGCCTGGGGCCAGCTGCTCCAGGCGCGGGGTCTTGAAGCCCTGGCTCACGCCGCCCTTGAAGGTCCAGTTCTGGTTGGCGTTCCAGACGAGATAGGCGCGCGGGCTGAAGTGGCCGCCGAACACGCTGTGGTCGTCGTGGCGGGCGCCCAGGGTCAGGGCCAGGCCCTCGGTGAAGCGCCACTCGTCCTCGGCGAACACGGCCCATTGCTCGTGCACGAACGGCTGCGGCGCGACGCCGTCCTTCATCTCGGCGTCCCAATACTGGCCGCCGATCGTGAAGGTGTGGTTCTTCCAGCGCGAATAGAGCTTGGTGTCGAAGATGGTGTTGGTGGACTCAAGGTCGCGCGCGCCGCCGGCCCCGGCCACCCCGTTGGGGATGATCCGGCCGATGGTCTCGGTCTTGGCCTGCGAGAGGTTGCTCTCGATCTGGCCGAAGGGCAGGCGCCAGTTGTGGGCCAGGGCGATCTGGCGGCGGTTGAACTCCAGGGCGTTGGCGTAGCCGCCTGCCGTGGTGTTGGTGCCCATCTGCCCTTGTGAGTTGTCGTACCACTGGGTGGACTCGTCGATGTCGAGCCACAGGTCGTGGTCGGCATGCGGCGTCAGGGTCAGGCGCGCGCCGATGGTGCGCAATTCGCTCTTGGTGGCGCTGCGGCCAAAGCCGGTGATCGGCGCGTCGACGCCGCCGACATTCTCGAAGGTCAGCTTGGAGGCTTCGCGGTTGAGGAAGCTGCCGCGCACGGCAAGGCCCAGCAGGTCGCGGACGATCGGACCGTTGGCGTAGACGTTGCCGCCATAGAGGTTGCCGAACTCGTCGTCGCCTTGCAGCGTGCCGTCGAGGCTGGCCGTGCCGCTCCACTTGGTCCCGACCTTGCGGGTGATGATGTTGACCACCCCGCCCATGGCGTCCGAGCCGTAGAGGGTCGACACCGGGCCGCGCACCACCTCGATGCGCTCGATGGCCGCCACCGGCGGCAGGAAGCTGGTCGAGGTTTCGCCGAAGCCGTTGGGCGTGACGCTGCCGGCGGTGTTCTGGCGCCGGCCGTCGATCAGGATCAGCGTGTAGTCGCTGCCCATGCCGCGGATGTTGATGTTGAGGCCGCCGGTCTTGCCGACGGCCGAGCCGACGTCGACGCCTTCGACATTGGTCAGCACTTCGGCCAGGCTCGCCGCGCGCATCTCCTGCAGCTCCTCGCGGGGCACCACGGTGACGCTGGCGGGGGCGTTGACCAGCTTCTGCTCGAAGCCGGCGGCGGTGACGACCACGCCGTCCAGATCGGCCGCGTCCGGCGCGGGTTCTGCGGCCAGGGCCGCGCCCGACAGGGCCATGGCCGCGGCGGACCCCATCAGAACGGAAGCAAACGAAACGCGCGACATCCCCAACTCCAGCCAAGCTTCTTGCGAGTGATTGTCGCTATCAGCCAGGAGGTTTGGAGAACCAAGCGCTTTGACCGCGCCGCAACGATTTGAAACCGGCCAGCAACATGGGCGCAAGGATTGCGCCCATGCTCAGTGTGCGGATCAGCTCTTGGGAGCCTGCAGTTTGCTGCGCAGCACGTCGATCAGCTCGATCTTGAAGACCAGGGTGCTGCCCGGCGGGATGTCGGCCCCGGCCTGATTGTCGCCATAGGCGAGATCCGCGGGCACATAGAGCATCCACTCGTCGCCCGGGCGCATCAGCTGCATGGCCTCGATCCAGCCCGGGATCAGGCCGCGCAGCGGGAACGAGGCCGGCACGCCGCGTTCGTACGAGCTGTCGAACACGAAACCGTCGAGACGCTTGCCCTCGTAGTGGACCTTGACCTCGTCGATCGGACGCGGGTGCAGGCCGGTTTCCGGGCCCGACCGGATCACCTTGTATTGCAGGCCGCTGGGCAGGGTGACGACGCCCGGCTCCTTGGCGTTCTTGGCCAGAAACTCGGCGCCGGCGGTCTTGGAGGCGGTCACCGCCGCCTGCCGCGCGGCCAGGTCTTCCTTGGAAGGACCGCACGCCGCCAGCGAAACACTGGCCAGGGCGGCGAGAAGCAGGAACCGAGCGCGCATGAAAGTGTTTCCGATGGCCAAATCCGCGTCCTGAGCTAGCAGGCTTGGCGCGAACATCAATCATTCCGTTGATGGAACGCATTCCAGACACCGTTGTCACGCAACGGTGGTGGCGCGCTCAGGGGGCGCGCTCTAGAACTCTGTCCATCCGAGACACAGACACGAGGTGCTCATGAAACCCGTCCGCAAGGCCGTCCTTCCCGTCGCCGGCTTGGGCACCCGCGTGCTGCCCGGGACGAAGTCGACGCCGAAGGAGCTCCTCAACGTCGTGGACCGGCCGATCCTGTCCTACATCGTCGAGGAAGGCCGAGCCGCCGGCATCGAGCACTTCGTCTTCGTCACGGGGCGGAGCAAGGGCGCGATCGAGGACTATTTCGATCACCAGATCGAACTGGAGATGCAGCTCGAGGCCAAGGGCAAGCTCGAGATCCTCAAGCAGCTGCGCGACGAGTTGCCCAAGCCGGGCGAGATGAGCTTCGTGCGCCAGATGGCCCCGCTGGGCCTGGGCCACGCCGTGTGGTGCGCCCGCGACATCATCGGCGACGAGCCCTTCGCCGTGCTGCTGCCCGACGTCATCGTCGACGCCCCCAAGTCGGCGCTCAGCCAGCTGATCGAGGTCTACGACCAGGTCGGCGGCGGCAACATCATCGGCGTCGAGGAAGTGCCCGAGAGCGAGACCCACAAGTACGGCGTCGTCGCCCCCAGCAAGGTCGAGGGACGCCTGGCCACCATGAGCGGCATGGTCGAGAAGCCGCCCAAGGGCACGGCGCCGTCCAACTGGGCCATCGCCGGCCGCTACATCCTGCAGCCCGAGATCTTCGATCTGCTGGCCAGCCAGGAGAAGGGCGCCGGCAACGAGATCCAGCTGACCGACTCCATGGCCAAGCTGATGCAGGACCAGGCCTTCCACGCCTATGTCTACGAAGGCGACACCCACGACTGCGGCGACAAGATCGGCCTCCTGAAGGCCAATGTCGCCCTGGCCCTCAAGCGCCCGGACCTGGGCGAGGCGGCCCGCGCGGCGATCTCGTCGCTGCTGTAGACGGCGGTGCGAGAACCCCGCCCCTCGACAGGCTCAGGGTGAGGTTCTCGACTGCACGGATTGCGATCTGGTCCTCATCCTGAGCTCGTCGAAGGACGAGGACCACGCACCGAAAACAGAAAGGGCCCCGCTCCAGCTGGAGCGGGGCCCTTTTTCTTCAGAAACCGAAAGACCTCACACCGTGCGCGGCGGGTAGCCGTGCTCGCGCAGGGCGTCGATGACTTCCTGGGTGTGCTGGGCGTCGCGGGTCTCGATGGTGATGTCGAACTCCGCGCCCTTGGCCGGCACGTCCAGCGCCAGGCGGTTGTGGTTCACCTCGATGATGTTGGCGCCCATCGTGCCGATCACGTGCGAAACGGTCGACAGCAGGCCCGGGCGGTCGTCGCCGACGATGCGCAGGGACACCAGGCGCTGGGCGCGCACCAGTTCGCGGGTCAGCACCGAGGCCAGGAGGCGGGTGTCGATGTTGCCGCCGCACAGGATCAGGCCGCACTTCTTGCCGCGGAAGCGCTCGGGATAGGCCAGCAGGGCGGCCAGCGAGGCCGCACCGGCGCCCTCGGCGATGGTCTTCTCGACGTTGCAATACAGCGAGACGGCCTGTTCCAGGTGCGGCTCTTCCAGCAGCAGCACGTCGTCGATCAGCGGCCGGGCGACGCCGTAAGTCAGCTCGCCGACCTGCTTGACCGCGACCCCTTCGGCGATGGTCTGGCCGCCGCAGTGGGCCTGCACGCCGCGCATCTTGGCGGTGAACGAGGGATACATGGCCGGCTCGCAGCCGACGATGCGGATGTCGGGCTTCACGGCCTTGGCCGCGGTGGCCACGCCGCTGATCAGGCCGCCGCCGCCGATCGGCACGGGCAGGACCTCCAGGTCCGGCGCGTCCTCCAGCATCTCCAGGGCGATCGTGCCCTGGCCGGCCATGATGTCGTAGTCGTCGAACGGATGGACGAAGGTCAGGCCCTGCTCTTCGCGCAGCTTGCGGGCATGGGCGTTGGCGTCGTCATAGGTCTCGCCCTCGATGACCACGGTCGCGCCAAAGTCGCGGGTGTGCTGCACCTTCACGAAGGGCGTGGTCTTGGGCATGACGATGGTCGCCGGCACGCCGAGGCGGGCGGCGTGATAGGCCAGGCCCTGGGCGTGGTTGCCGGCGCTGGCGGCGATGACGCCGCGCTGCTTCTCGGCGTCCGACAGCAGCAGCAGCTTGTTGAGCGCCCCGCGCTCCTTGTAGGCGGCCGTGAACTGCAGGTTCTCGAACTTCACCCACACTTCCGCGCCGGTAATCTTCGACAGCGTCCGCGAGTAGCGGCACGGCGTGCGCTCGATGTGGCCGGCGAGACG
Source organism: Caulobacter sp. FG7 (assembly GCF_057808875.1). Taxonomy (NCBI): domain Bacteria; kingdom Pseudomonadati; phylum Pseudomonadota; class Alphaproteobacteria; order Caulobacterales; family Caulobacteraceae; genus Caulobacter; species Caulobacter sp. FG7. Next base: position 83,441 of record NZ_JBMDIW010000007.1, on the reverse strand, counting down.
ATCGGCGGCGGCGCGGATGGCGGTGATGTCGAGGGTCAAGCCCGTTCTACTCCAGCATTCCGACCAATACCGCGGCGCCCTCCACGAGGGAGGGCGTCGCCGATGGGCCGCTTAGAACTTCACCGAGCCGAGCGTGGCTTGGTCGGTCAATTGGCTCTGGCGGACGAACTGAGCCAGAATGTGCATGATCGACTGGTGAGCGTCCTCGACCACGCCGTAGTTCTGGGCGTTCACGAACAGGCTCACGTCGGCGACCTTGGCCGCGCCGCCGCCGTCGAAGCCGGTCAGCGCGATGGTGCGCATGCCCAGGGCCTTGGCGTCGTTCAGCGTCTTGATGATGTTCGGGGAGTTGCCCGACGAGCTGATGGCGATCAGGAGGTCGTCCTTCGAACCCAGCGAACGCAGCTGGAAGGCGAACATCTCCTCGACGCTCATGTCGTTGACGATCGCCGACATCAGCTCGACGTTGGCCGAAAGGCTGTGAACGCGCGGCAGCAGGGCAGTTCCGGCTTGGACGCCCTTCATGCAGTCGCAGGCCAGGTGGTTGGCGATCGCGGCCGAACCGCCGTTACCGCACGAAAACGTGGTGGTCCGGTTCAGCGAAGCTTCGAGCAGAAGCTGCCCGGCGGCGCTCATGGCGCCGAGATCTAGCGTCGAATAGGCTTGAGAAAGCTGAGAAAAATAGTCCGAGGCATAGTGTCCGGCATTCTCATACGAAGAGCTAGGAAAGAACATAGACAACCCCCAAGAAGCGCCCAGCGCTCCTAGGTCGTTTGGCCCATAGCGTCAAGCCGCTCGCCAAGCTTGGCCAGACCTTCGTGACCGCCGCCAAGGCGGAACAAGGCTTGGAACGACCTGTAACGGCGGATACGCTCGTTGCGAGTGGGGATGGGCGGCTCGACGCCAGCGGGCACTTGCTTAGGGCGGCAACCGCCACTATGAAATACTGGTTCAATAGCATTGACGACGCCAGCAGCTTTCCACTCGAAAGCGCGACTATGCGGGGCGTTCCGGGGGTAGAGGTTTTCTGTAATGCCGAGCGAAGCGTCAAACAAGAGAAGAGCGCCGGCAAAGAGCAAGAGCCTCGCCAGTACCCCGAGAAATTCGCTCGCCGTGGCCAAGAACGCTCCACCGTCGGATGCTTCTGAGAAGTTGACGGACGCCGCGGGTCAATCCCAGCTGTATTTCTACCGCAACAAGGTGCGGCTGCTTGAGCAGGACCTCGCGGCCACCCAGGCGCAGGCCAAGCAAGACATCGCCGCTCTGCAGACCCGGGCGAACCAGGCGATCGCCGCCGCGGCTGCGGGAGCCGCCGCCACCCCGATCTCGCCGCCCCCGCCGCCGCAGGTGGAACTGCCTCCACTTACCCACATCCACGCCCACGAGGAGCGTGAGACCCAGGCTGCGGAACTCCAGACCCAGGCCTCGACCCTGCGGGCGCTGCTCGCCGATCGCGACACCACCATCGGCGCCCTGAACGCCGAACTGGCGCGCCGTGACGCCATGATGCACGCCACGTCGTTTCGCGTGGCGTGGAAGTATCAGCGCCTCGCCGCGCCCTACCGCTTCCTCATCCGCCTCGTCGCCATGCCGGTCGTCGGCCCCTATCTGGTCTATCGATCGTTGAAGATGCGGGCTTCGAACAAGCAGGCCAAGGGCTAAAGGCGGGCGCCATGTCGCGAACCGTACTCGTCACAGGCGCGGCCGGCTACATCGGCCGGCACGTCGTTCGCCGACTGCTGGACGCAGGCGCCGTGGTCGTCGCCGTCGACCGGAATAGCAGCGACCTCGACCCCCGGGCCACCGTGCTGCGCGCCGATCTCTCGGAGATCGGGCCTCAGACTTTCGCCGACGGCCAGGTCCCGGACGTCTGCCTGCACCTGGCCTGGACCGACGGCTTCGACCACAACGCGCCCAGCCACATGCAGAACCTTTCTGCCCATTATGGCTTCCTGACCAACATGGTCGCACTCGGGGTCAAACAATTGACCGTGCTGGGGACCATGCACGAGGTCGGCTATTGGGAAGGCGCGATCGACGAGCATACGCCAACGAAGCCGCGCTCCCTCTATGGCGTGGCCAAGAACACCCTGCGCCAGGCGATGGCCATCTACCTCAGCGGCAAGGACGTCACCTTCCAGTGGATCCGGGCCTACTACATCGAGGGCGACTTCGAGCGCGGGAAGTCGATCTTCTCGAAAATTCTGCAGTGGGCGCGCGAGGGCCGCGAGACCTTCCCCTTCACCTCGGGCCTCAACAAGTACGACTTCATTCCCGTCGACGAGCTGGCCGACCAGATCGCCGCCACGGCCCTGCAAACGCGGGTGGACGGGATCATCAATTGCTGCAGCGGAACCCCCCTGGCCCTGAAGGACCGGGTCGAACGGTTCCTGCAAGAGCAAAACCTCGCCATTCGCCCCGAATATGGGGCGTTTCCCGACCGGGCTTACGACTCCCCCGCGGTGTGGGGCGACGTCCAGAAGATTGACGAAATACTCGCGGCTCGAGCAGCCGCCGCGGGAGTGGACAAGTTTTCCACCTCCCAGTGAAGAGACTGAACGTGAGGCATCCGATGAAAGTCCTATACCTGCTGGGCTGCAATGAAGGGCCCAGCAAGCGCTATCGTGTGTTCAACCATATCGAGTCGCTGAACGAACAAGGCATCGCCGCCGAATGGGTCTGGGACATCCATCCCGAAATCCACGACGAAGCCTACCTCCGCACATTCTCGATCGTGGTCGCGTTCCGCAGCGGCTACAACGACCGCGTCGAGCGCTTCTTCGACCTCGTGAAGAAGCTGAACATCCCGCTGGTCTTCGACATCGACGACCTCGTGTTCGATCCGGGCGTGGTCAATCAGATCGACGCCTATCGGAAGATGCAGCCCCCGGCCCAGAAAGAGTATCTGGACGGCATCAAGAGCATCTCCAGGGCCATGATGGCGTGCCAGTACGTCACGACCTCGACCAGCTTCCTGCTCGACTACATCAAGGACTTCTCGCGCAAGCCGGTCTACGAGATCCCGTTCGGCGTCAACAACCGCCAGGTGCAGATCGCCAAGGGCAACGACGGCTGGTCCGGCGGGCCGCGCTTCATCGGCTATCTGAGCGGCACGAACACCCACCAGCGCGACTTCGAGGAAGCCGCCCCCGCCCTGCGCCGCATCCTCGCCGAGTACGACGACGTCTACTTGAAGCTGATCGGCTATCTCGACATCGAGAAGCATCTTCCGGGCCTGGCGCACAAGATCGTGCACCTGGACTTCATGGACTGGCAGGACCTGATCATCGAGTCAGGCTCGCTGTATATGAACATCGCGCCCTTCGAGCAGGCCAGCCTGTTCTGCCACGCCAAGAGCAACCTGAAGTTCGTCGAGACCGCCCTGTGCGGCGTGCCCACCATCGCCTCCCCGATGCCGTCGTTCTCGGACGCCATCGAGAACGGCGTGAACGGCTTCACCGCCAGCACGACCGACGAGTGGTACGCGGCCTTCCGCGCCCTGCTCGACAATCCGGCCCTGCGCGACCAGGTGGGCGAGGAAGCCTTCCTCACCTGCTCGCGCTACTACATGCCCAAGCGGATCGGCCAGAGCCTGGTGCGGACCTACGCCCAGATCATCGACCGCCACCATGGCGGCGGCGACGACGGCCAGGCCAAGCCGGCGGCCAGCCTGCCCGCGACCCGCAAGTCGGGCCTGCGCATCACCTGGGTCATCCCCCAGCCCTTCGAGGGCTCGGGCGGCCACCGGAACATCTTCCGGGCCATCCGCTACCTGGCCGAGTTCGGCCACAGCTGCTCGATCTACGTCCTGCCGGACAATCACCGTTTCGCCAACGGAGCGGAGATCGGCGACTTCATCGCCCGTGAGTTCTTCGATGTCCTGGCCGACGAAGTCGTGCTGGGCACCGACAACATCGACGACTGCGACGTCCTGATCTGCACCTACTGGACGACCGCCTACGTGGTTCAGGCCCAGAAGCACAAGTCGCGCCTGCAGGTCTACTTCCTGCAGGACTTCGAGCCGATGTTCTTCCCCATGGGCACCGACTACGTCCGCGCCATGGAGACCTATTCGTTCGGCTTCTACCCGATCACGTCCGGCCCGTGGCCGCTGCAGATGCTCAATCAGCAGTTCGGCATCACCGAGGGCAGCTTCTTCCGCTTCCCGATCGACCGGAACATCTACTTCCCGTCGCGCTACCGGCAGCAGGAAACCAAGCGGGTCGTGTTCTTCGCCCGTCCGGACATGCCGCGCCGCTGCTATCCGCTCGGGGTCGCGGCCCTCGCCATCGTCAAGGCCAAGCGCCCGGACGTCGAGATCGTGTTCTACGGAGACCGGAGCGAGAAGTTCAAGAACGTGCCGTTCCAGTTCACGAACGTCGGCATGACCGACACCATCGAGGAACTGGGCGATCTCTATCGCAGCGGCGACGTGGGCCTGTGCTTCTCGACCACCAACCCGTCGCTCGTCCCGTTCGAGATGATGGCCTGCGGCTGCCCGGTGGTCGACCTGGACGTCAACGGCAACAGCATCAACTACGGCTCGCCGGACAACTGCGTGCTGGCCCGTCCCAACCCGGAGGCCATCGCCGACGCGGTCCTGAAGGTGCTCGACAATGAAGCCTTCGCCACCAAGCTGGTCAGCAACGGCATCGCCTTCGCCGAGCACTTCCCCTCGGAGATCGAGATGGTGAGGCTGATCGAGGGCTATATCCTTGAGGCCTTCGCCGCGGCGAAGCGCAAGAGCACCAAGGCCCTGCCCAGCACGGCGCGGGTGAAGAAACTGGCCAGCACTACGCAGGGCTGAGACCCGGCCAGTCTGCTACGTTTCGGCAGGAACCAATTCGATGCAGCCGCGTTACGATACGGGCATCGGATTGGTTCCTCCTCCGAGGAAAGCCATCACGCCCGAGTGCAAGCGTTGGTGGTCAATGGCCAAGAGTGTTTTCCGCGATCTGGCGTCGATCGGCTGTTGCGGCGCGATCGCCGGAATTAGAGGCCAGGCCACGATCGAAGCGCCCATCAAGCTCTGCGGCCAACTCGACGGTCGTACGCGCATCGGCGCCTTCACCTACATCCAGGACGACACCCAGGTCATCGACGCCACCATCGGGCGCTTCTGCTCGATCGCGGCCCACGTCGTGATCGGCCCGGGCGAACACCCCGTGGACTGGATGTCGACCCACCCCTTCATCTCCGACAAGACCGACGTGGCCGCCGGCCTGGGCGGCAATTTCCCGGCCTACCGCGCCTGGCTCGGTTCGTCCCACGCCCGGGTCAGCGGCCAGCCTCCAGTGACGATCGGCAACGACGTCTGGATCGGCCACGGGGCGATCATCCTGCGCGGCGTCACCGTGAGCGACGGCGCGGTGATCGCCGCCGGAGCAGTCGTCACCACGGACGTGCCGCCCTACGCGATCATCGGCGGCGTACCGGCCCGCCACATCCGCAACCGCTTCGACGACGCCATGATCGAGCGCCTGACGGCTCTGCAATGGTGGAACTACGATCTGTCCAGCCTGACCGCCTCGATCGACTATTCGAACGTCGCCGCCGCGGTTTCGATGATCGAGGACGCCGTCGCCGCCGGGCGCTTGGCGCCCCTGGCTCCGCGCCGTTTTCTCGCCACTCGGGAAGGCGCGACCTATGCCGACGCCAATCCCCAGCCCAGCGCGGCCTGAAGAACACTCCAAGACTTCCCACGGCGCACGAACCCGATTACCTCCCTCTGCGGGGGTCATTCCTTTTGCCTGGGCGGCTCAAGATTTCGTATATACCCAACCGTGCGCCAATCGCAGACACGACGAAGGTCATGAACGACAGGGCCGCTGTAGCGCCTCACCTCGGGACCCTGTCCTCGCGCGCCCCTGAGCGCGCCCTCTTCCCTGCGCCGCAGAAGGCTTTTTGATGCGCGTCGTCATTGTCGGCCAACATGGGCAGATCGCGACCGCCATCAGAGAAGTCCCTCCCCCCCCAGGCGGCGAAGTCCTCTTCATAGGCCGCCCGGAGCTGGACCTGACCCGCCTGGACGAGGTTCCAGGCCAGATCGCCCAACTGCGCCCTGACGTCGTGATCAACGCCGCGGCCTTCACCGCCGTCGACCAGGCCGAGCAGGAGCTCGCGCTGGCCCAAGTCGTCAACGGCCAAGCCCCCGGCATGCTAGCCCAGGGCGCGGCGGCGGCGGGCGCGGCGATGATCCACCTGTCGACCGACTATGTCTTCGACGGAGCCAAGACGACCCCTTACGACGAGGAGGACGCCCCCTCGCCGTGCAACGCCTATGGCCGCAGCAAGCTGGCCGGCGAACTGGCCGTGGCGGCCGCCAATCCGCGCCGCGTGATCCTCCGCACGGCCTGGGTGTTCGGCCCCTTCGGCGTCAATTTCGTACGGACCATGCTGCGCCTTTCGCCCAGCCACGAGACCCTGCCGGTCGTCGCCGACCAGATAGGCAACCCGACCTACGCGCTCGACATCGCTCACGCCGTCATCGAGATCGCACGCCGCCTCCACGCCGCGCCCGACGATCCGACCCTGCGCGGCGTCTTCAACATGGTCGGAGAAGGCGAGATCAGCTGGGCCGGGTTCGCCGAGGCCATCTTCGCTGAATCGGCCGCCCGCGGCGGCCCCAGCAGCGCCGTGCGACCCATTCCCGCCATAGACTATCCCACGCCCGCCCGGCGTCCGGCCAACTCACGCCTGCTTTGCGAGAAGATCGGGCGCGTGTACGGAATAAGGCCCAAGCCTTGGCGGACGTCGCTGGGGCAGTGCCTCGACCGCCTGATCGCGCCCGGCTCCGAAGGCGTCGCCGGCTAGAACAGCATGCTCATGCGACGCAGATAGATACCCAGCAGCCGGTTGTCGCCCTCGCCGGGAACCTGGCATGGCTGGATCGACTGCAGGCCCGAGATCTCGAACCGGGCGTAGGGCTCGCCGATGGTCGCCTTGCCCACGTCGGCATGGACGAAATACTCCGTGAAGCGGGCGGCGTTGTTGCGGAAGGCCTTGAACTTGAGGGGCTTTCCGTCGAGCAAGATCTCCATGTTCTCGATCGTCTTGGGGTCCTGCACGAAGAAGCTCATCGTGATCCCGCGCATGCGCCGGGTCACGGGCAGCAGGACGCTGACGGTCGGCTCGCGCGACCAGCGGTGCCAGGCGCCTTCCGGCGACGGCTCGGGCGGGTGCCAGGCGCTGTCGAACAGCTCGGAGTTTATCGGCAGGCTGTCGGTCTCGGCGAGCTTCACGCGGGTCGCCCCGTAGGCGCTGGCGCTGGCGCCGCCGTTGGGAGCCCGGGCCTCGAACTTCTCGATCAGGGCGCGGTCGAACGGACCATGCTCGGCGAGGTCAGCCATCAGTTCCTGCACCATGTCCGGCCGCGCCGTCTGGGCGACGTTCAGACGCGGCACGGGACGAGCGACGAAGCGCCGGTCGACACAGATCTGCTCGTAGACCTGAGGCAGGTCGGCCACCGTGCCGGCATAGCGGATGGACCGCGCGTCGAACCCTTCGACGAAGGTGCTGAGCCGGCGGCGGCGATCCTTGAGGTCGGCGAAACGGAAGTCGTCCTCGAGCATGTCGTATTGCGCCGGCGAAACGGCGCAGAGGTGCCTCGCCTGAACGTTCTCAAACGCCCGGGCGAAGCCGCCGTCGATCACGAACTTCTTGGGCGAGACATGCGCCGCCCGGGCATGCATCGGGTGATTACGATCCTTGAGGATCTGCAGGTACTGGGACACCAGCAGCTCGGTCGGGTCGCGCAGGATCACGCAGTAGTCGATGCCCCGATCGATGTATTCCGCGAACGAGCGCCCTGCGTGGGACATGACCAGGTCGGCGCTACGCACCTTCACCGGATCGATCTCGAAGACGTCCTCGCGGCGCCAGGAGTCCACCGTGCCGTTGATCGGAAAGTGCTCGAGCAGCAGGCTCCTCATCGTGGTTCCCGCCGTCTTGGGAACGTGGACGAGATAGAAGCAGTTTTCCGCAGGCAGCATGGTGTAATCCAGACACGTTACTCAAGGCCTGGCCAGGCCTTATCGTTGTTGCTCCCCCCGAAGCTTAAGCCAAGTTTTCGATCAGGCCGCGTTGGTCGTCGGGCTGTAGAAGATGACCCGGCTGCCGTAAGGCTCGAAGCCGAAGTTGATCCGGCGCAGGAAATGCAGCGCGCGTTCGATCTCGGCGTGCCGCTCGACCGGCGCGTAGAACATCAGGAAGCCGCCCGACCCCGCGCCCAGGATCTTGCCGCCGACGGCCCCGGCGGCCTTGGCCAGACCGTACCATTCGTCGATATCGCCGCTGCTGACGCCCGACGCCAGGGCCTTCTTCAGCTGCCAGTTCTCGTCGAGGATCTCGCCGAACGAGGCGATGTCGCCGCGCTGCAGATTGGCCGAAAGCTGGTAGGTCAGGTCGACCATCCGGCAGAGGGTTTCCTGCTTCTGGACCTCGCTGGCCACGCCCGCGCTCTGCTCCTTGAGGATGTGCGACGCGCTGCGGGTGATGCCCGTGTAGAAGACGATGATGTTGCGCTCGAGCTCGTCGCGGACCGTCCGCGGCATGATGATCGGCGTCACCACGACGCTGTCGTCCTGCTTGAACTCGATGAGATTGAAGCCGCCGTAGGCCGCGGCGTACTGGTCCTGCTTGCCGATCGGCTCGCCGCAGAGATCGATCTCGATGCGGCTGCTGTCGTGGCCCAGTTCCTCGGCCGAGACGTGGCGGCCCTGATAGGCGGCCACGGCGTTGATCAGGCCCACGGTGAAGCTGCTGGAGGAGCCCAACCCGGTCCCGCGCGAAGGAATGTCCGCGATCGACGCGATCTCCACCCCGCCGTCGACCTTCATCATGTCCAGCGTGGTGCGGACGATGTTGTGTTCGATCTGGCTGACGCTCTCGACCTCTTCGGTCTTCGAGTAGGCCAGGCGGATGCCCTGGTCGAACTTCCGGTTGATGCTGACGTAGACGTACTTGTCCACGGCCGTACTCAGGACGGCGCCGCCATGCTTGCGATAGAAGACGGGCAGGTCGCTACCGCCTCCAACGAAGCTCATGCGAAGCGGGGTACGGCTAATGATCATGCGAAAGGCTCGACCTGATTAGAAGGCGACGACACGGCCGGCGCTTTGCCGGGAGGAGAGGATCACGGGCGTCTCGCTGGACTGGCGTTCCAGATAGACGGCCTCGGCTTCGTCGGCGGAAATCGACAGGCGCGCCACCAGGTCGCTCACGACCCGCTGTTTGCGCAGGGCCTCGTCGACCTCCACGAAGACCCGATGCACCTTGCGCTCGGTCTTCGGCTCGAGAAGCAGGGCCGGCACGCCTTCCAGGATCACCACCGAGCGCGCATCGGCTTGCAGGGGCAGGCCCTCGCGGCGTTCCCGCGTGACGCGTTCGTAGAAGGGCGCGGGGCTGTCCAGCGCCCCGCCTTCCAGCCAGCCGGCCAGGCCGGCGAGCGCCAGATCGGTCTCGAAACGCGCCGTTACGTCGCCAGCGCCGCGGGCGGCCGCGGGCACGATCCAGCGATCAAGCGAAATGGCCTGGGCCGGGCGATCGGACAGGTTCAGCTCACTGGCCAGGACCGAGGCCACGGTCGACTTGCCGCTGCGGGCCAAGCCGCCGATCAGCACCAGGTCGCCAGGCTCGATGGCGGCCACCAGGTCCTGGACCTGACGGGCGACCTCGTCATAGCCGGTGTCGATGAACGTCACCGCCGCCAGCACGTCGGAAGCGACGAAGTCCGGCGCGACGGGATACCTGCGCTCGGACGCGCCCTCGCCGGTCATCACGCGGATGGTGCGCACCCCGGCGCGCTTGCCGGCCAGCACGTCGCTGGTGGTGTCGCCGATCATCCACGACCGCGACAGGTCGGCGTTCAGGTCGGCGGCCGCAGCGACGAGCAGGCCGGCCTTGGGCTTGCGGCAGTCGCAGTCGATCTTCAGCGCCGCCACCTCGCCGGGGAAGCCGCCGTCGGGGTGGTGGGGACAATAGTAGATGGCGTCGACGAAGCCGCCGCTTTGGCCCAGCTGCGTCTCCAGGCGGTTGTGGATCGCCCGCAGGCCGGCCTCGTCGCAGTCGCCCCGCGCCAGGATCGGCTGGTTGGTCACGACGACCGTCCGGTACTCCAGCTCGTTGAGCCGGCGCACGGCCTCGGCCGCGCCGGGGATCAGGTCCAGCTGCTCGGGCTTGCGGACATAGCCGCGATGCTCGTTGAGGGTGCCGTCACGGTCAACGAACACACAGCGCTGCGGCGCGGTGAGCGAGGCGCGGGCGACGACGCCCTGGCGCAAATGCCGCTCCACCTTGTCCAGGCGCTTGGGCGTGCCCAGGTCCTTGATGTATTCGAAGCTCTGGTAGCCGGCCAGGCGAGCGCCCTTGGCCAGCATCGCCGCGAACAGGTTCTTGCCGAAGTCGGACGGCGTCTCGATGTCGCGCCAGGGCTCGAGGGCCGCCCGTTCCAGCACATAGAACGCCGCATTGACCAGATTGGGCAGCTCGGCCCCTTCCGGATGCGGATAGGGATGGAAGGCGGTGATCAGGCCGTCCGAGACCTCGACCAGGTCCGAGTCGTGCGGGTGGTCGTTGGGGTGCAGGAAGAGCGTGCCGTCCGCGTCGGAGGACTCGTGCGCCTCGAGGAACCGGCGGACGTCGATGTTGAACAGCGTGTCGCCGTAGACGACCAGGAAGCGGTCTTCGAGCCGGTCGAGACAGGCCAGCACCGCACCGGCCGTTCCGCGAGGATCGCCGTCGTCGACCAGCTCGATCTGGCAGCCGAAATTGTCGTTCTGGGCGCAGAAGGTCTCGATCTGGTCAGCCGCGTGGTTGACGAGGATCAGGAAACGCGTCGCGCCCTGGTCGCGCAGCGCCTCGATCTGCCGCTGGAGCAAGGGCACGCCGTCGACGTCGATGAGCGGCTTGGGTCGACCGTTCAGGCGTTCGGCCAGCCGGGTGCCCTTGCCGCCGGCGAGGATGACCACCTGCATGGCCTAGAGCCCTTCTTGGTCGGCGATCTGGCTCACGGCCCGGACGACGGCGTCACGCGAGCTGAGCGACGGGCTCCAGCCCAGCGCCTCCAGGCGGCCGATCGAATAGCTGAACTTGGGAACATCGCCGACCCAGCCGCGGTTGGTGTCGCCATAGGCGATCTCCGCCGAAGCCGACACCCGGTCGCGAACCGTCTCGGCGATGAACCGCACGGTCACGCCTTCGTCGCGGGGGCCGATATTCAGCACGTTGTACGTGCCCGGCGCGGTGTCGGCGATGAACAGCATCGCGTCCACCAGGTCGGCGGCGTGCAGGTACGGCTTGCGCTGCGTGCCGTCGCCGAGCACCTCGAGACGCTCGGGCGTCGCGGCCAGCTTGCGCACGAAGTCCAGGATCACGCCGTGCGTCGCCGGCACGCCGATGACGTTCGGGAAGCGGAAGATGTCGGCGCGGCCGAGGAAGGCCTCGGCGGCGGCGCGGATCTGAGCCTCGGACGCCAGCTTCATGGCGCCGTAGTTCGAGATCGGCTGCAGCGGACCGATGTCCTCGTGGATCGCCACGTCGCCCAGGTCGCCGTAGATGGCCGAGCTGGACGCGAAGTGCAGCGACGGAATGCCCAGGCTCTTCATGACCTTCAGGGTGTTGAAGGTCGTCATGAAGGTATCCTTCAGATCGATCCCCGGATCGGCCACGCCGGCGGGAATGTCCGAATTGGCCGCCAAGTGCCAGACGTCCGAGATCGGCGTCTCGGCGTGGGTCGGCGAAACCGCCGCGATGAAGGCGTCGAGATCGGCGCAATCGACCGCGGCGAAGCGGAACAGGGGATTGTCCGAGAACTGAGCCAGGTAGGCTTCCGAGCCCCGCGACAGGTTGTCGACCGCCAGCACGGGCTCGGAACGCTCCAGGAGCCTGCGGACCAGTTCGACCGCGATGAAGCCCGCGCCACCAGTGATCAAATGTGCGCGCATCGGAATACCCACCCTCAAGATTTTCGACCAGCGCCGGAGACTTCCGGCCCCAAAGCGGGATCAGGCCGCGGAGTTATAGTTCGCCCAGACTTCGTCCACCGAACCGCGCGCGACCACCCTGCCCGCATCCATCCAGATCGCGGTGTCGCAGAAGCTGTTCATGATGTCGGGCGAATGGCTGGCCAGAATGACGACGCCCGAGGCGCTGCAGAGCGCGCGAATACGGTCGACGGCCTTGTTGATGAAGTGGCTGTCGCCGGTGCCGATCACCTCGTCGATGACCATGATCTCGGAATGACGCGCCGTGGCGATGGCGAAGCACAGGCGCGCGACCATGCCCGAGGAATAGGTCCGCACCGGCAGGTCCAGGAACGGGCCCAGCTCGGTGAAGTCGGCGGCTTCCTCGATCGCGTTCTTCAGTTCGGCGCCGCGCATGCCGTAAAGCAGCGCGATCATCTTCATGTTCTCGTAGCCGGTGCGCTCCTGGTCGAGGCCCGCGCCGAGGCTGAGCACGCAGCCGACCGAGCCGTTGACATGGCGCTGACCGCGCATCGGGGTGATGATGCCGGCGATCGTCTTGAGCAGGGTGCTCTTGCCCGAGCCGTTGCGGCCGATGATGCCCAGACGCGTGCCGTCCGGGATAGAGAGGCTGATGTTGTTCAGCGCCAGGACGCGGGTTTCGCCGCCCTCGGCCACGCCAAGACGGCCGAAGGACAGGGCCTTCGAGGCCGCGGCGCCGAAGGCCGACCGCTGGCGCGAGGAGACCGCCAGCGGATAGGCGACGGTCACTCCGTTGAGATCGACATTAGCCATGCTTAGAGCCAATACACCACGTTAGGACGGGTCCGGGCATAGACCACGCCGCCGATCACCAGCGAACCCAGCGCCACGCAGGACGAGACGATCCAGTGCAGGGGGTCGCCCCAGGAACCGAGCAACGGCTGCCGGACCACCTCAAGCAGGTGGTAGAAGGGGTTGAGCTGCAGGATGGGATTGTGCAGTTGGTCGGGCGTGGGGATCCAGAAGATCGGCGTCAGCACGAACAGCAGGCCGAGGGCCGACCCGATGGCCGGCTGAATGTCGCGGAAACGCGCGCCGATCGGGGCCAGGATCAGGTTCACGCCGAACCCGTAGAGCGCCACCAGCGCCAGGGCGGGGATCACCGCCAGGGCATGGATGGTGGGGATGTGACGGACGGCCAACGAGACCACGACGAACACCACTATAAGGTGAGCGAAGGTCACGAAGGCGCTGGCCACGGTCCGGATCAGGTAGATCGCCAGAGGCAGGGGATAGGACTCAACATAGCCCTTGGAACGGACCAGGGAGTTCGCCCCCTCCGAGAGCAGGCTGCTGATCAGACTCCACGCCGGGAGACTAATCGACAAATAGAGCAGAAAATTTCCCTGGCCTTGACCAAACAAGGACCTGTGCAGCAGGTAAACACCGGCGATGAAAGCCGCCTGGGAAAGAACCAACCACAGTGGTCCAATTACAGTGCGCCTATACCTGCCAACAACGTCCTCAACGGCGATTGCCCACCAGACGCGCCACGCGAATAGCGCTTTGGCGATTTCTCTAAGGGACGTCATTGCTTGAGAATCTATCTCTAACCTTCATGCACCCGCTAGGGTAGTCGGGCTGAGATAGCCGACGCAGCCTTGCCGCGCCACCGAATTTTTTGGCGCCGCTCCGCCGGCCGAAAAACAGACGAAGGGTTTCTTTCAGGCCGGACGGCCTAGGCACACTGGCGACGCTCAGTTAAGAGAGTGGCGCGCTTCCGCACGCTCAGAGGGTGCCTTAAATTGAGGCTTTTAATAACTGGCGGCGCCGGGTTTATCGGCTCCGCGCTTTGCAGACATCTGATCGAAAGAACGGATGACGTCGTCCTTAACGTCGACAAGCTCACCTACGCCGCCGACCCGCGCTCCTTGTCGGGCCTCGACGAGAGCGGCCGCCATGAACTGCTCCAGATCGATATCTGCGACCGCGAGGCGGTCGACGCTGCCTTCCGCGCGTTCCAACCCGATGGCGTGATCCACCTCGCGGCCGAAAGCCACGTCGACCGTTCGATCGAAGGCGCTGGCGTCTTCGTCCAGACCAATGTCGTCGGCACCTTCAACATGCTGGAATCCGCTCGCCACTACTGGGCGGGCCTGGACGACGCGCGCAAGGCCGCCTTCCGCTTCCTGCACGTTTCCACCGACGAGGTGTACGGCTCGCTGGGCGAAGACGGTCTCTTCGAGGAAACCACCCCCTACGATCCCAGCTCGCCGTACTCGGCCAGCAAGGCCGCCTCGGACCTGCTGGCCCTGGCCTGGTGGCGCACGTACGGGCTGCCGGTGGTGGTGTCCAACTGCTCCAACAATTACGGCCCCTACCAGTTTCCCGAGAAGCTGATCCCGGTCGTGATCCTCAACGCCCTCGCCGAAAAGCCGCTGCCGGTCTACGGCACCGGCCAGAACGTGCGCGACTGGCTCTATGTCGACGATCACGCTCGCGCGCTGCGGCTGATCTGGGAAACGGGCCGCCCCGGCGAGAAATACAATGTCGGCGGCCACAACGAGCGCAGCAACATCGAGGTCGTGCGCACCATCTGCGACCTGATCGACGAACTCGCGCCGGGCTCCAAGCCGGCCCGGGAGCTGATCACCTACGTGGCCGACCGGCCCGGGCATGACCAGCGCTACGCCATCGACTCCTCGAAAATTCGCGCCGAGCTTGGCTGGCGTGCCGAGGAGAACTTCGACAGCGGCCTGCGCAAGACGGTCGAATGGTACCTGGCCAACCGCTGGTGGTGGGAGCCCCTGGTCGACAAGGCCGACCCGGCCCAGCGTCGCGGCCTGCTCAAGGCCTGAGCTCGCTCCCGCACTCCACGAGGCATCTTCCCATGAAGGCGATCATTCTGGCGGGCGGTCACGGCACCCGCCTGCACCCGACCACCATCGGCGTGTCCAAGCAGCTGCTGCCGATCTACGACAAGCCGCTGATCTACTATCCGCTGGCGACCATCATGCTCGCGGGCATCCGCGACGTGCTGATCATCTCGACCCCCTCGGCGGCGCCGGCCTACCAGGCGCTGCTGTCGGACGGCGCGCGCTGGGGCATGAACATCCAGTACGCCGTCCAGCCCAATCCGAGCGGCCTGGCCGAGGCGTTTCTCATCGGCGAGCGCTTCGTGGACGGCGCGCCGTGCGCGCTCGCGCTCGGCGACAACATCTTCTACGGCGCCGGCATGACGGGCCTGCTCAAGCAGGCCTCGTCGCGCACCAGCGGCGCTTCGGTGATGGCCTATCCGGTCGCCGACGCGCGCGCCTTTGGCGTAGTCGAGGTCGACGGCAACGGCCGAGCGATCTCGATCGAGGAAAAGCCGGCCGCGCCGCGCTCCAATCTGGCGGTGACCGGCCTCTACTTCTACGACGAGAAGGTGGTCGGCATCGCCAAATCGGTGAAGCCGTCGGCGCGTGGCGAGCTGGAGATCACGGCGGTCAACGACATCTACCTTCAGGCCGGTGAACTGAACGTCGACATCCTGCCGCGCGGCACCGCCTGGCTGGACACCGGCACGACCGAGAGCCTGCTGGACGCCGCCAACTTCGTGCGGACCATCGAGCACCGGCAGGGTCTCAAGATCGCCTGCCCGGAGGAAATCGCGTGGCGCGAGGGCTGGATTTCCGACGAACAGCTCGACGCCCTGGGTCAGACTTTCAAGAACGAGTACGGGATCTACTTGCGCAATCTGGTCAAGTACGCCCCCCACGCCTGATAGAATGGATCGCGAGGGGGCCGCGCCCTGGCCTTCGGCCAAGGCCCCCTCGCGGGGATCGATGTTGAACGATTTGGAACGAGCCGTGATCTCCTGTCCGTGCTGTGGCGAGCCCGGCGCGCTGCAGCCTCTCGGCAGGGTCCTCGCCCAGGACGGCGCAGCCGTCCTGGTCGGCGGATGCGCGGCGTGCGGCGCAATGGCCAACCTTGCCCTCCTGTCGATGCGCGCCTCGGCCGCGGACGAGGCCATCCGCCAGGAACGCGACCGCCTCCACACCCCGCGCCATGGCGACGCCCGCACCCTGGCCCTGGAACTCGATGATGGCCGCCGGAAGCTGGAAGCTGTTCTGGCCGCTCATGGAACGCCGTCCAAGGCCAGGTTCTGCCAATACGGCGCCGGCGCGGCCCTGACAGCGATCGCCGGCGAGGCGCTGTTCGGCGAATCCCACGCCGTGGAACCCTCGCTGGTCAACGCCCGCGCCTCGGCCGCGCTCGCGACCTGCGCCATCCCGCTGCACCGCACCCTGGCGACGGTCCCGGTCGGATGCGATTTGATCCTGGCCGAAAACTGCCTGCAGTACGAACGCGACCTTGGGGCGGCGCTCTCGCGACTTGGCGACAAGCTTGCCGCCGGCGCCCTGCTGGTCATCGAGATCCCGGTCTTCGCCGCCGCGGCGATGACGCCGGCCACCGTCTTCCTGCCCGGCCCGCAAGGCATGGCCCCGGTCCTGGCTCGTCTTGGCTGGACCGTGGCGTCCGACGGCGTCGACGCCGTAGCCGGCGTAGAACGGATCGTCTCGCGCCCCCCCTCGGAGAAACCGGCATGAGCGCCAAGCGACCTGGCGACGCCGAAGCCGAGATCCAGCGGCTGCGCGGCGAGATCGATGCGCTCCGGCAGTCGACCTCCTGGAGGATCACTGCGCCGATCCGCGCCTTCAAGGAGCGCTTCGGCGACGGCGGGCTGCGCGCCCTGCTGCGCCCCGCACGACGCTCGCGCGACGCCACCGTCCGCAGCTTCGAAGACCGGCCGTTCGAGATCGCCCCCGGCGGCGCCTTCGACGTGATCTTCGTCGTCGGCTGCATCGACGGCGAGAGCAAGCGCTATCGCGTCTACAACGTCATGGACGAACTGCGCCGGCGAGGGCTGCGCGCCGCGGCGTTGCGGATGGAAGATCTCGAGGCCGCCGTCAGGTTGAACCTCGCGTTCCGCCGCCTGGTCATCTTCCGCGCCCCGTGGGAACCGGGACTGGAAGCGCTCGTCGCCTACGCCCGCAGCCGCGGCGCCGGCGTGACCTTCGATGTCGACGACCTGGTGTTCGAGCCAGAAACGGTCGGCCAGGTGCGGACCATCCAGGACTGGCCCGCCGAGGACAAGACGCTCTACGCCGCCGACGTGGCGCGATATCGCCGCGCGATGCAGGCGTGCGACGAGACGACGACCACCACCTCCTTTCTGCGGGACCGCATCGTCTCGGCCGGACTGAAGGCCAGGGTCGTGCCCAACACCGTCAACCGCCTGCAGGAAGCCCTCGCCGAGGCCCTGGCCGCTGAGCGCGTCGACGCGCCTCCACCGCCGCGCCGTACCCTGCGACTGGGCTATTTCAGCGGCTCGGCCACCCACCAGCACGACTTTCTGGAATGCGAGCCCGCGCTGCTGGCCTTCATGGCCGACAATCCCGACGCCGTGTTCGTGCTCGTGGGGCTGCTGGAGCTGGGCAAGGACTGGGACCGGTTCGCCGACCGCGTCGAACGTCACGCCTTCATGCCCTATGCGCAGATGCTCAAGCTGCTGGCCGAGATCGACGTGAACCTCGCGCCGCTGGAGATCGGCAACCCGTTCTGCGAAGGCAAGAGCCAGCTGAAGATCTTCGAGGCGGGCCTCGTCGGCGTACCCACCGTCGCCTCGGCCACCCGCAGCTTCTCGGAGGCGATCAACGACGGCGTCGACGGCTTCCTGGCCCGCACGCCGCAAGACTGGCGGCGCGCCCTGGACATGCTCGCCTCGCCCGACGCGCGGGCCCGCGTCGGCGCGGCCGCGCGTGTCGCCGCCGAGACGCACTGGTCCAGCAAGGTTCTCGCCGAGGCTTCGCTCGCCGCCCTCGGATTTGACGACAGCTCGGTTCCGGATGCCGGCTCGGCCACGCCGCCGGTGCGCCGGGAAAGGCTGACCGTGACCTGGCTGCTGCCAGGACTGCTGATCGGCGGCGGCGGCCATCGCAACATCCTGCGCGCCGCCCACCATCTCGCGCGCTTCGGCCACGAAGTGCGGATCGAGGTGCTCGACACCGACAAGTCATCCGCCGAACTGGCTGAGCTGATCCACACGCACTTCTATCCCATCGCGGGCCAGATCAAGCGCTTCGACGGCTCGCTGGAGCGCACCGACGTCCTGATGGCCACCCATTGGTCAACGGTCGACACTGCCCTGCGACACCGCGCGGTCGCGCGCGAGGTGATCTATTTCGTGCAGGACTTCGAGCCGTACTTCTATCCCATGGGCAGTGATTACATCCGGGCCGAGAACACCTATCGCCTGGGCCTGTACGCCATCTGCTCAGGCCCCTGGTGCTCGAACCTCCTCAGGCGCGACTACCGGGCGGCGGCGGACTACTTCGAGTTCCCGATCGACACGACGGTCTACAGCGCGGCGACCGACCGGACCTTCGAGGCCGCCGGCGGGCGGGTGATCTTCTTCGCCAAGCCTGACATGCCGCGACGCTGCTTCGAGCTCGGCCTGGAGACCCTGCAGACGCTCAAGGCCCAGCGGCCGAACGTGCGGATCTCGCTGTTCGGCTCGAACGCCCTGCGACGGATGACCATGCCGTTCGAATGCGAGGTCCTGGGCCTGACGCCGACGATCGCCGATCTGGCCAAGGCCTATCGCGCGGCGGACGTGGGCCTGACCTTCTCGCCGACCAATCCCAGCCTGACGCCCTACGAGATGATGGCCTGCGGCCTGCCCGTGGTGGACATCGACCGTGGGGACGGTGAGATCAACTACGCCGGCCGACGCGACATCGCCCTGCTGGGCGACCCGCGGCCCGAGGTCATGGCGGCTCAGATCAACGCGCTTCTCGACGACGCCGCCGAACGCGCCGAACGCTCGGCCAACGGTCTGGCCCTGGTGGCGGCCATGCCGACCGAGGAAGCCATGGCGCGCCGCATCGAGGCCCTGATCGTGCAGCGCCTCGATGCGGTCGGCGCCCTGGCCTAGACCCGCAACCGGGTCGTCTGGCTGGCCAGGCTGAGGTTGGGGTTGAACGCCGGATCGCGCGCGATCAGCGCGCCCCATCGCTCCTGCATCAGTTCGGTCTCGACCGGCGCGTGCGGGACATCGGCGTCGTGCCGGCCGCGGGATGCGGACTCATGGTGGCGCAGTACGGCGTTCGGCGTCCAGACGATCGCCTCGCCCGCCTCGCGCACCCGCAGGCAGTAGTCGACGTCGTTGAAGCTGACGGTCAGCCGCTCGTCGAAGCCGCCCACCGCGTCGAAGGTGCG
This sequence comes from Caulobacter sp. FG7, assembly GCF_057808875.1. NCBI lineage: Bacteria > Pseudomonadati > Pseudomonadota > Alphaproteobacteria > Caulobacterales > Caulobacteraceae > Caulobacter > Caulobacter sp. FG7. Next base: position 64,236 of record NZ_JBMDIW010000007.1, on the reverse strand, counting down.
CCGCGGGGTCGCCAGGCAAGCGGCCGTCACGGCGCTGGGGCGCCAGGCCAGGGCCAGCCTGGCGGCATAGCCAAGGTCATGCATCTCCGCGCCGGCCTGCCAATGACCGGCTATCCCGCCCATGCCGAGCACGACGCCCGCGTGCTGCACACGATCGTTCGGATAGAGCAGCTTCGCGCCGACGCATCCGACGCCCGGACGACTGGCCTGGGCCACCATCTCCGACAGCCAGTCGCGCTGGGTGATCTCGATGTCGTTGTTCAGCAGCACGACGATCTCGCCCGTGCTGGCCGCGACGCCACGATTGATCAGCCGCGAAAAGTTGAAGTCGCCATCGTCGCGCACGACGCGCGCCTTGCCCGCCGTGGACCAGGCCTGGATCAGGCTCAGCGCCTCGGGCTGGGTCGTCCCGTTGTCGACGATCACGACCTCGCGACGCTCGTAGGCGGTGCGGGCGTCCAGTGTCCTGAGGCACATGCTCAGCAAGTCGTGGCGATCGCGCGTCGGGATGACGATCGAGGCCAGAACCGGCGGCGAGGGTTCGGGATAGCGGACGAGCTGGTAAGGGGCGCTGTCGAGGGTCGAGACCTGCGCCTCGACGCCGCGACGCGCCAGGGCCGAGGCCACGGCGCGGCGGGCCGCCTCCAGCACCGTCGGCTTCTCGTCGACCGACAAGGCCGTCGAGCCCACCACCGCGCGCCAATGATACAGGACCTTGGCGACATGAACGATGTCGGCCGAAGCGGCGCGCTCGGTCACCCGCAGCACCAGGTCGTAGTCCTGGGCCCCGTCGTAGGCGCTGCTCAGGCCGCCGGCCTCGACCACGACCGTCCGGCGCATGACGGTCAGGTGGTTCAGATAGTTCTGCCCCAGGATCAGGTCGGGATCCCAGTCCGGCTTGAAGAAGGGATCGCTGCGCCGGCCCTGCTCGTCGATCTTGTCCTCGTCGCTGTAGACGAGAACGGCCGTGGGGCGTCGCGTCACTGCCGCCGCCACCTGCAGAAGCGCGTCGGGCGCCAGCAGGTCGTCCTGATCGAGGAACGCGACGAAGTCGCCCTCCGCCGCCGCCAAGGCGTCGTTGGTCGCCGCGGCGATGCCGCCATTGACCGGCCGCTCGACCAGGACGATGCGGTCGTCCGAGGCCGCGGCGGACCGCAGGAAGGTCTTCAGCTCAGGATCTTCCGAGCCGTCATCCGACAGCACCAAGGTCCAGCGCGGATAGCTCTGCCGCCTGACGCTCTCGATCGCGGCCTCGAGGAGAGGCAACGGTGGCCGGTAAACCGGCACCAGCACGGAGATCACCGGCCCGTCGGGCGTCCCAGCCGGTTCGAGCGAGGCGTGCTCGGAGGCCTCGCGGGCCAGCCACTGGTCATAGTCGGCGCGCCAGTCCTCGCGACCGGCCACGCCCAGTCGCGGCAAGGCGCTGGACCCGCGCGACGTCAGGATGGCCCAGGCCCTGGGAACGGCGCGCAAGGCCCGCAGCGGTTCAGACCGCGCCACCTTCCAGCCCCGCGCGGCAAGCTTGAGCCCGACGCTCCAGAGCGGGACCGTCCGTACGGCCAGGTCCAATGTCTCGGCCACATGGCCGTCGGCGGGGTTGGGAAACAGGCGGACCCGAACCATCGGCTGGGTCACCCGCACGATCGCGAGCAAGCGATCGTCCGGGCCTTGCCCCAGTTCAAGAGGAGGGCCGAAGCCCTCCCGGTCGAGACGCCGCCAGCTGACCTGGCAGCTGACCAGCGGAACCGGGCTGGAGACCGAGATCTCCAGCCAGCCCGACCGTGTCGGCGCAGGTAGTTCCGCTTCGAAACGCCGGCCGCCCTTGCCGTCGTCGGCCGCCGAAACCGCGATCACCGTCCTGCGCATGGCCTATGTCGCAGTCAGGCGCCCGCGGCTTCGACCACCGCCTCGGTGGTGATGCCGAACTCCTTGTAGAGGCGCTCGAACGGAGCCGAGGCGCCAAAGCCCGTCATGCCGACGAACTTGCCGTCCTCGCCGATGAAGCGTTCCCAGCCCTGGCGGATGCCGGCCTCGACGGCCACGCGCACCGGCGCCGAACCGATCGTCGCCTTGCGGTAGGCTGCCGGCTGCTGGTCGAACAGCTCCCAGCAGGGAACCGAGACCACGCGGGTCGGCTTGCCTTGCGACTGCAGCACTTCGCGGGCGGCCACGGCCAGGCCGACCTCGGTGCCGGTGGCGAAGATCGTCACGGCCGCCTCACCGTCGGCCGCCAGCAGTTCGTAGGCGCCCTTGGCCACCAGGTTCTCGCTCGCCGAGTTGCGGACGTGCGGGGTCTTCTGGCGCGACAGGCACATCACCGACGGGGTGGTGTTCTGCTGCAGGGCCACCTGCCAGGCCTCGGCGGCCTCGACGGCGTCGGCCGGGCGGAAGACCAGCAGGTTGGGGATGGCGCGCAAGCTGGCCACGTGCTCGACCGGCTGGTGGGTCGGGCCGTCCTCGCCCAGGCCGATGGAGTCGTGGGTCATCACGTGGATGACCTTGGCCTGCATCAGCGCCCCGAGACGAATGGCGGCGCGGCTGTAGTCGGCGAAGGCCAGGAAGGTGCCCGAGTACGGGATCACGCCGCCGTGCAGGGCCATGCCGTTCATGGCCGCGGCCATGCCGAACTCGCGCACGCCGTAGTGGACGTAGCGGCCGGCGTAGTCGGGCGTGTCGTAGGCGCCCATGCCCTTGACCAGGGTGTTGTTCGAGCCGGTCAGGTCGGCCGAGCCGCCGATCATCTCGGGGATGGCCGGGATCAGCTGGTCGAGCGCCGAGCCCGAGTGGACGCGAGTGGCGTTGACCGGCTTTCCTTCAACAGCGGCGGCGATGTGGGCTTCGAGCTTCTCGAAGGCGTCGGCCGGCAGCTGGTTCTTGACCACCGCGCGAGTGAAGTCCGCGCCCTTGTCCGAGGCGGCGACGGCGGCTTCCCAGCCCTTGCGGACGCGGGCGCCGCGGCGGCCGACGCTCTTCCAGGCCTTGGCGATGTCGTCCGGCACGGTGAACGGCGCGGCGTCCCAGCCCATGGCGGCGCGGGCGGCGACGATCTCGCTGTCGAACAGGGTGTAGCCGTGGCTGTGGGGGTCGCCTTCCTTCGGACCCGCGCCCTTCGAGATCAGCGTCTTGCACGCGATCATGGTCGGGCGGTCCTGCTTGGTCGCCCAGCGCAGGGCGGCGGCGATCTTGCCGTGGTCGTGACCGTCGACGACCTTCACGGCCCAGCCGGCGGCCTTGAAGCGCGCCACTTGGTCGCCGGTCTCGGAGATGGTGGCCACGCCGTCGATGGTGGTGTTGTTGTCGTCGAACAGGACCGTGAGCTTCGACAGCTTCAGGCGGCCGGCCAGGCTGATGGCTTCATGGCTGACGCCTTCCATCAGGCAGCCGTCGCCGGCGATCACCCAGGTGCGGTGATCGACGAGGTCGGCGCCGAAACGGGCGGCGAGGTGCGCCTCGGCCATCGCCATGCCGACCGAGGTGGCCAGGCCCTGGCCCAGCGGACCGGTGGTGGTCTCCACGCCCGGGGTGTGGTGCACTTCGGGGTGGCCAGGCGTCAGCGAGCCCCACTGACGGAAGTTCTCGATCTCCTTCATCGTCACGGCCTTGTAGCCGGTCAGGTGAAGCAGGGAGTAGAGCAGCATCGAGCCGTGGCCGGCCGACAGCACGAAACGGTCGCGGTCGGCCCAGTCGGGCTTGGAGGCGTCGAACTTCAGGAACTTGCTGAACAGCACGGTGGCCACGTCGGCCATGCCCATCGGCATGCCCTGGTGACCCGACTTGGCCTTGTGCACGGCCTCCATCGAGAGGACGCGGATGGCGTCGGCCATCTTGATCGGCGAGACGGGCATGGGCTCTGGCTCTTCGGCTTTTATGTCTGTGGACGGCGCGGACGCCTGCGCGGCCCGCACGTGACATGCGAGGCCGCCAGGGTCAAGCAAGCTGGCCGAAACGTCACCGTGTGCGACCGCTATGCAACGGCGCACGGACCGGATATAGCTGGACACAGACTTATGCTCATTTTCAGCATAACCTCGAAAGGTCGACCGCGTGGGTAGTCCGTCGTTCTTCTCCCCCTACCGTCATGGCTTCGTGCGCGTGGCCGCCGCCGTGCCGAAGGTGAAGCTGGTCGATCCGACCGCCAATGCGCAGGGCGTGCTCGACCTCGTCCGCCTGGGCCACGACCAGGGCGTGGCGGTCATGGCGTTCCCGGAACTGGGCCTGACCGGCTACTCGATCGACGACCTGCTGCAGCAGGAGGTCCTGCTGGACGCCGTCGAGGCGGCGATCGCCACCCTGGCCGAAGAGAGCAAGACACTCTCCCCGCTGTTCGTGGTCGGCGCGCCGCTGCGCGACGCCGGGCGCCTCTACAACACCGCCGTCGCCATCCACGCCGGCCGCGTGCTGGGCGTCGTGCCCAAGAGCTTCCTGCCCAACTACCGCGAGTTCTACGAGCGCCGCTGGTTCACGCCGGGCGCCGGCGTCACCGGCAAGACCCTGACCCTGGCCGGCCAGGACGTGCCGTTCGGGACCGACATCCTGTTCCGCGCCAGCGGCTTCACCGTCGGCGTCGAGATCTGCGAGGACGTCTGGACGCCCAACCCGCCCAGCACCGCCCAGGCCCTGGTCGGAGCCGAAATCCTGCTGAACCTGTCGGCCAGCAACATCACCATCGGCAAGTCCGAGACCCGCCGCCTGCTGTGCGCCAGCCAGTCGTCGCGAGCGATCGCCGCCTATGTCTATTCGGCGGCGGGTGCGGGCGAGAGCTCGACCGACGTCGCCTGGGACGGCCACCTCGACATCCACGAGATGGGCGCCCTGCTGGCCGAGACCGAGCGCTTCTCCACCGGCCCGACCTGGACCTACGCCGACGTCGACGTCGAGCGCCTGCGCCAGGAGCGTATGCGGGTGGGCAGCTTCGGCGACGCGATGATGCTGGCCCCGCCGGCGGTCCCGTTCAGGATCGTTCCGTTCGAGTTCGCCCCGCCGGCCGGCGACCTGGCCCTGGCCCGCGCGGTCGAACGCTTCCCGTTCACCCCGTCGGATCCCGCCAAGCTGCGCGAGAACTGCTACGAAGCCTACAACATCCAGGTCCAGGGCCTGGCGCGGCGGCTCGAGGCCTCGGGCCTGAAAAGGCTGGTGATCGGCATCTCGGGCGGCCTGGATTCCACCCAGGCCCTGCTGGTGGCCGCCAAGGCCATGGACCAGCTTTCCCTGCCGCGCTCGAACATCCTGGCCTACACCCTGCCGGGCTTTGCGACCTCCGACCGCACCAAGGACAACGCCTGGGGGCTGATGCGGGCCATTGGGACAACGGCCGCCGAGCTCGACATCCGCCCGGCCGCGACCCAGATGCTCAAGGACCTCGACCACCCCTTCGGGCGCGGCGAGCCGGTCTACGACGTCACCTTCGAGAACGTGCAGGCGGGCCTGCGCACCGACTACCTGTTCCGCCTGGCCAACCACAACGGAGCCCTGGTGGTGGGCACCGGAGACCTGTCGGAGCTGGCGCTGGGGTGGTGCACCTACGGCGTCGGCGATCACATGAGCCACTACAACCCCAATTGCGGGGCGGCCAAGACGCTGATCCAGCACCTGATCCGGTTCGTGGCCCATTCCGGCGACGTGGATGCGGCGACCACCGCCCTGCTCGACGACATCCTGGCCACCGAGATCTCGCCCGAACTGGTGCCAGGCGAGCAGACCCAGGCCACCGAGAGCTTCGTGGGCCCCTACGCCCTGCAGGACTTCAATCTCTTCTATATGAGCCGCTACGGCATGGCGCCGTCGAAGATCGCCTTCCTGGCCTGGAGCGCCTGGCATGACGCGCAGGCCGGCGCCTGGCCGGCCGGCCTGCCGGAAAGCGGCCGTCGCGCCTACGACCTGGCCGAAATCCGCAAGTGGCTGGAACTGTTCCTCAAGCGCTTCTTCGCCAACCAGTTCAAGCGCTCGGCCGTGCCCAACGGGCCGAAGATCTCGTCCGGCGGCGCGCTGTCGCCGCGCGGCGACTGGCGCATGCCCTCGGACGCCAGCGCCGACGCCTGGCTGGCCGAGCTTTCGGCCAATATTCCCGGCTGACGCTTCTCAATGCCGCCCAAGTCGCCACTATAAGGCGCTGGCGAAGCGCCGCCGGATCGCGGCCGCGGTAAGGGACCCTCGTGACGAAGCTCTATCCCGTGATCCTGTGCGGCGGTTCGGGCACGCGCCTGTGGCCAGCCTCGCGGCTCGACCGCCCCAAGCAGTTCCTCAAGCTGCTGGGCCCGCATTCCAGCTTCCAGGAAACCCTGCTGCGGGTGCGTGATCTGGCCGACGGTCAGGAGATCATCATCGTCACCGGCGCGGCGATGATCGACTTCGTGCGCGAGCAGGCCCGCGAGATCGAGACGCCGGTGGTCATCCTGGTCGAGCCCGAGGCGCGCGACTCCGCCCCCGCCGTGGCCGCCGCCGCGGCCTATGTCGAGGCGCTGGACCCGGACGCCGTCGCCCTGATGCTGGCCGCCGACCATCATGTCGGCGAGGTCGAGCTGTTCAAGGACGCCGCGCGGCTGGCGGCCCAGGCGGCGGGCAAGGGCCTGATCGTCACCTTCGGGGTCCGGCCGACCGGTCCGGCCACCGGCTTCGGTTACATCCGCCCAGGCGCGGCTCTCGACGCCGAGGGGGTGTTCAAGGTCGCCGCCTTCGTCGAGAAGCCCGACCTGGACCTGGCCAAGACCTATGTCAGCCAGGGCTATCTCTGGAACAGCGGCAACTTCGCCTTCAAGGCCTCGACCATGCTGGCCGAGCTGGAGGCCTTCGAACCCAGCATCGCGCGGGCCGCACGCGACGCCGTGGCCAAGGCTGAAAGAGCCGGAGCCGACGAGCCCTGCCTCCGACTGGACGCCGCCAGCTTCGCGTCCGCGCCCAAGAAATCCCTCGACTACGCGGTCATGGAACGCACGAGCCTCGCGGCCGTGGTCCCCGCCGCCTTCAGCTGGTCGGATCTGGGCGCCTGGGACGCCATCTGGGGCGCCTCGCCCCAGGACGGTCACGGCAACGCCGCTCAGGGCGACGTCACCCTGGTCGACACCCGGGGCGTGCTGGCCCGCTCCACCGGTCCCTTCGTCGGCGCGATCGGCGTCTCCGACCTGATGATCGTCGCCGAACCGGACGCCGTCCTGGTCTGCCGCCGCGACGACGCCCAGGCCGTGAAGACCCTGGTCGATCGCCTGAAGGCCAACGGCCGCGACCTGGCACAGCGCCACCCGGTGTCCGAGACGGCCGGCGTCGAGCGCCGGGTGCTGAGCAAGTCGGCCCGTGTCAGCGTCGAGATGTGGCGGCTGGCCCCCAAGGCCGAGGTCGACCTGCCCGGCGCGCGCATCCAGGTGCTGCAGGGCCTGCTGCGGTCCGACGGCGTCGACCTCGTCCCAGGCGACTTCGCCGCCCTGGCCGAGGATCAGTCCGCGACGGCCCTCGAACCCTCGACCGTGCTCGTCACGATCTTTTCGTGACGTACCTGTCCAGCTCCAGGATCGCGCAGACGATGTGGTAGAACGAGCTGGCCGGGGCCGCCTCGTCGACGAACGTCCCATCGGCCTGCAGCTTGTCGCGCCAGAGACCGGGCACGGGCACGTCGAAATACTTCAGCAGCGCCACGGCGCCGTCGGCGGCCGTTTCCGCATAGGCGGCCTCACCCGTCACGTCCGCCGCCAGCACGCCGGCCTTGATCCATTCGGTCTGGGCCCAGAGACGGGCGACGTCGTCGTGCACGCTCATGTCGTCGAGCAGGGCGAAGATCGCCACGCCGCGCGCCGGGTCGACACCCGGCCCCTTGCCGATCTCGATCATCCGCAGCGCGGCGGCCTTGGCGTCCTCGCGACCGGCCAGAGCGCCCCAGCGCAGCAGCAGCCAAGCCCATTCGAACTGGTGGCCCGGCTCGACGATCCGGCCCGCGACGCCCGGCGCCGGGTTCCAGTCGCCGTCATAGTATTCGCGCAGGCCGCCGCTCGCCGGATCGATGAACTTGGCCAGCGCCAGTTCGGCGATCTCGTCGGCCATCGCCCGCCAACCGGCGTCGCCGCCGGCCTCCACCCAGGCCAAGCTGGCCTCGAACATGTGCATGTGCGGATTGGACAACAGCGGCGTGGTCGGAGGCGCGCTTTCCTCGAACCCCGCGACCGGGTGCTTGAGCACGGCGTGCAGGGCGGCGCGCAGTTCCAGCGCGATGCGCGGCAGGTCCTCGCGCTCGGGCAGGGCCTGGCTGGCCAGAGCCAGGCCGAACAGCCCGAAGGCCTGGTCGTAGAGATCGACCTTGTCGTCCAGCGGCGCACCGTCCGAGGCCACCAGGGTGCGGAAGAAGCCGTCGGGCCGGCGATAGTGGGCGAGGTAGAAATCCAGCCCGTGGGCTAGGGCCTCGCGCCATGGCCCGTCCCAGCCTAGGAGCCCGGCGGCGGCGTAGGCGTAGATCTGCCGCGGCTGCACCCGCGCCCGGCGCGGCGCCTCCACCGGCGAGCCGTCCTGCGCGATCTTCTCGAAGAAGCCGCCGTTGACCCGATCCGCCCCGACCGTCCACCAGAGGGGGAAGGCGTCCTGCAGCGCCCAGGCCTTGAGACGATCGCGGAGGCTGGCGAGGCGGGCGGGGACGGTCATGCGGTTCTCCAAGAGTTCCAGCGTTTCTAGCGGCCGGCGACCGCCACGCAACCCTCGGCTTGTGACAGGTCCGCCCTTCCCCTAATGGCATGGACCATGTCCGATATCGCGCCACTGAAAGCCGTCTTCTTCGACCGCGACGGCGTGCTGAACGTCGACCACGGCTATGTCCACGATCCGGCCGAACTGGAATGGGTGACGGGCGCCCGCGAGGCCGTCGCGGCCCTCACCGCGGCCGGCGTGCGCTCGATCGTGGTCACCAACCAGTCGGGCGTCGCGCGGGGGTATTTCGGCGAGGATGCGGTCCACGCGCTGCACGCCCACATGCAGCGCGAACTGGCCGTGCTGGGCGGCGAGATCGCCGCCTTCTACCACTGCCCGTTTCTGGAGAACGCCGAGGTCGAAGCCTATCGCCACGACGACCATCCCGATCGCAAGCCCAACCCCGGCATGATCCTGCGGGGACTGGCCGAGAGCGGACTGCCCCCGGAAGCCTGCGTCATGGTCGGCGACAAGAAAAGCGACATGGAAGCGGCCCGTCGCGCCGGCGTCGAAGGCTTTCTGTTCGCGGGCGGCGACCTCCTGGCCTTCCTGCGCGAGCGGCTGGGGCCGCGCTTCCCCGAACCCCAGGTGAGCGGGACGGCGGCGTGATCCGCATCCTGCAATTCGGCGCGACCGGCCAGGTGGCCCAGGCGATGATCGCCGCCGCCGACGGACGCGCGGCGCTGCAGGCCCTCTCCCGACAGGACGTCGATCTCGCCGACCAGGCGGTTGTCGAGCGGGCGATCGCCGCGACCGATTGCGACCTCGTCCTCAACTGCGCCGGCTTCACCCTGGTCGACAAGGCCGAGGCCGAGCCGGAAGCGGCGAGGGCCGCCAACGCCCTGGGACCGGCCTCCATGGCCCGCGCCTGCGCCGTCCGCGGCCTGCCCCTGGTTCACCTGTCCACCGACTGCGTGTTCGACGGAACGCTGGATCGCCCGTATCGCGAAGAAGATCCGCCCAACCCGCTCTCGGTCTACGGCCGCACCAAGCGTGACGGCGAGACGGCCGTTCTGGCCTGGGAGAAGGGCGTGGTCCTGAGGGTCTCCTGGGTGTTTTCGGCCTACGGCCGCAACTTCCTGCGGACCATGCTGCAGCTCGGCCGGACGCGCGAGGAGCTGCGCCTGGTCGCCGACCAGTACGGCTGCCCGACCGACGCGACCGCCCTGGCCGAGTTCGTCCTGCGCGCCGCGCCCCGCTGGACAACCGCCGCGGGCGGGGATCCAGCCTTCGGCCTCTTCCACTTCAATAACGGCCAGGCGACGTCCCGCCACGACATGGCGCTCGCCGCCCTGGCCCGCGACCCGCGCACACGCGCCCGCTTACTGCCGGTCGCCAAGGCGGATTTCCCCGAACCGGCGGCGCGCCCCCTGAACGGCGCGCTGGACAGCGGCAAGGTTACGGCGGTGTTCGGCTGGCGGTCCGAGCCCTGGGCGCCGGCCGTGGCGCGCGCGGCCGACCAGATCCTCGCGCAGGGCGTCTAGACCGCGCGAAATCCTGGCGCGACGGCGCCCAAGCGGCTAAACCCGCTGCAAATTCTCCACAACAAGGCCCCGCGCAGAGCCATGCAGATCTTCCTCGACAGCACCGATACCAAGGTCATCGCCGACTTCGCCGCGACCGGCCTGATCGACGGCGTCACCACCAACCCGACCCTGATCGCCAAGTCGGGCCGCCCGATGCTCGAAGTGATCGCCGAGATCTGCGACCTTGTCCCCGGCCCGATCAGCGCCGAAGTGGCCGCCACCACCGCCGACGCCATGATCGCCGAAGGCGCCAAGCTGGCGCAGATCGCCCCCAACGTCGTGATCAAGCTGCCGCTGACCCGCGATGGCCTGATCGCCTGCGGCCACTTCGCCAACGAAGGCGTCAAGACCAACGTCACCCTGTGCTTCTCGCCGGCCCAGGCCCTGCTGGCCGGCAAGGCCGGCGCGACCTACGTCTCGCCGTTCATCGGCCGCCTCGACGACTACGGCTTCGACGGCATGGACCTGATCCGCGACATCCGCGCCATCTACGACAACTACGGCTACGAGACCGAGATCCTCGCCGCCTCGGTGCGCAACACCAACCACGTCAAGGAAGCCGCCATCGCCGGCGCCGACGTCGTCACCATCCCGCCGGCGGTGTTCGGCGACATGTTCAAGCACCCGCTGACCGACAAGGGCCTCGAACAGTTCCTGAAGGACTGGGCGAGCACCGGCCAGTCGATCCTGTAGTCGACGATTTTCTGATCGCCGCAAACCGTTGCGGCGCAAGGCGCGGCCCCGGATTCGTCCGGGGCCGTTTCTTTTTGCGGCTGCGAAGGTGGTTCGCAAACGCGAACTGGCGCGTTAGGGTCGGGAAACCTCGAGTTCTGAGGAGCGCGCCCATGAAAGCCGCCGACATCGCCGTCGACATCTGCCTTGCCTCCGCCGAGGAGGCCGTGCGCTTCTCGCGTTTCGTGCAGAACTTCCTGGCCAGCAACGGCTTTCCGTTCGTGATGATCCACAACACGCCTGAGCTGGGCGCCGAGCGCCGCAAGGTGGTGTTCGAGGACGCGGGCGTCGGCCACAAGTTCGCGCGTGAATGGCGGATGGACCGCCTGGCGGCCGCCGGCGCCTGACGGCCAAGCTTAAAGAACGGCGTTTCCCGTTTCCGACTTTGGGCGTTACACAGGGTGATCGTTTCGCCCTGCCCCAGAGTCGCGCCATGAACGACCCCAAATCCGCCCTTCCCCCGGTCGCCGGTTCCGCGCTCGACCTGATCGGCCGCACGCCGATGCTGGAGGTGCGAAACCTCGACACCGGCCCCTGCCGACTGTTCCTGAAGCTGGAGAACCAGAACCCGGGCGGCTCGATCAAGGACCGCGTGGCCCGCTCGATGATCGAGGCGGCCGAGGCCGACGGCTCGCTGAAACCGGGCGGCACGATCATCGAGGCCACCGCCGGCAACACCGGCCTGGGCCTGGCCCAGGTGGCGGCCCTGAAGGGCTACAAGCTGATCCTGATCGTCCCCGACAAGATGGCGCGCGAGAAGATCCTGCACCTGCGGGCCATGGGCGTGGACGTGCGCCTGACCCGCAGCGACGTCGGCAAGGGCCACCCCGAATACTACCAGGACATGGCCCAGGCCCTGGCCCGCTCGATCCCCGGCGCGATCTACGCCAACCAGTTCTCCAACCCGGCCAATCCGCGGGCTCATGAGACCGGCACCGGTCCCGAGATCCTCAAGCAGATGGACGGCGACGTCGACGCCGTGGTGGTGGGCGTCGGCTCGGGCGGCACTCTTACGGGCGTCGGCCGATACATGGCCGCACACTCGCCCAAGACGAAGATGGTGCTGGCCGACCCGGTCGGTTCGATCCTCTGCGACTACGTGGCCACCGGGACCTATGGCGAGGCCGGTTCGTGGATCGTCGAGGGCATCGGCGAGGACTTCATCCCCGACAACGCCCAGATGGACCTCGTCTCGAAGGCCTATTCGATCAGCGACCGCGAAAGCGTCGACACCGCCCGCCTGCTGCTGCGCAAGGAAGGCGTGCTGGCCGGCTCGTCGTCAGGCACCCTGCTGGCGGCGGCCCTGCGCTACTGCCGCGAGCAGACCGAGCCGAAGCGGGTGGTCACGCTGGTCTGCGACACCGGCGCCAAGTACCTGACCAAGATGTTCAACGACATGTGGCTGGCCGCGCACGGCTTCGACCAGCGCGAGCTGCACGGCGACCTGCGCGACCTGATCGCCAAGCGCTACGCCGACGGCGGCGTGATCGCCATCGGCCCGCAGGATACGTTGCTGACCGCCTACAACCGCATGCGCTCGTCCGACATCAGCCAGCTGCCGGTGGTCGATGCGGGCCGCCTGGTCGGCATCCTCGACGAAAGCGACATCCTGGCCGCCGTCGAGGGCGGCGACGAGCACCACGAAGAGCACCGGGGCGCCCGCTTCAAGACCCCGGTCGCCGACGCCATGACCCGCGAGATCAACACCCTGCAGGCCCACCAGGGCGTCGAGGCCCTGCCCGAGGTGTTCGACCGCGACGAGGTGGCCCTGGTCGTCGACGGCGACGAGTTCGTCGGCGTCATCACCCGCGTCGACCTGCTCAACCACCTGCGGCTGGAGGCGTGAGGGCGTTGCGGAAATGTTCCGCCGGAGTCATGGTATCCGCTCGGTGATAGGGTCTGATCATGGAAGTCACGCTGAAACCCGATCTGGAGCAGTTCGCCCGCGATTGTGTCGCCGCCGGCCGTTACGAGAATGTCAGCGCCGTCGTCAAAGCGGCCCTCGCCCTGCTCCAGGAGCGGGAAGAACAACGCCGCCAGCTAAGCGACTCGCTGGACGAGGCGATGGCGGAAGCCGACCGCGAGGGCTGCTTCACCGCCGCCGAGGTCGCCGCGGAGATGAGGGCCGCCATCGAGACGGCTTCCCGGGAAGCCGTGAAGTAGATGTCGTCGGCGACGGTCGCGCCCCAAGCCCGGCGCGAACTTCTCGCGGCCTCGAACTGGATTTCTGGCGATAGCCCCCGCGCAGCCTTGAGACTGACGGAAACCTTTCTGGCCGCAGCCGACGCCTTGGGCCGAAATCCCTATCTCGGCCAAGAGCAGCCCGACATCGTCCGCCCGCCCTACCGGCTTCTGAGGCTGCGGGGCTTTCCCTACGTCCTGGCCTACGATCCATCCCGGAGCCCGCCGGTCATCGTACGCGTGTTGCACGGCGCCCGCGACTTGGCCGAAGCTCTCAAATCCCTCTGACCGACGTCGAGACCGCATGACCGACATCCCCGGCAAGAACCGCCTGGCCTTCGCCACCCGCACGATCCATGGCGGCCAGTTCCCCGATCCCAGCACCGGCGCGGTGATGGTGCCGATCTACGCCACCTCGACCTACGTCCAGTCGAGCCCAGGCGAGCACAAGGGCTTCGAGTATAGCCGCAGCCAGAACCCCACCCGCTTCGCCTTCGAGCGCGCCATCGCCGACCTGGAGAGCGGGACCGCCGGCTTCGCCTTCGCCTCGGGCCTGGCGGCGGCCTCGACGATCCTTGAGATCCTCGACAGCGGCGCCCACGTGATCGCCAGCGACGACCTCTACGGCGGCTCGTTCCGCCTGTTCGACAAGGTGCGCAAACGCTCGGCGGGCCTGACCTTCAGCTTCGTCGACATGGGCGATGTCTCGGCCATCGAGGCGGCGATCCGACCCGAGACGAAGATGATCTGGGTCGAGACCCCGACCAACCCGATGCTGCGCCTGGCCGACCTGGAGGCGATCGCGGCCCTGGCCAAGCAGCGCGGCCTGATCACCGTGGCCGACAACACCTTCGCCAGCCCCTACGTCCAGCGGCCGCTGGAGCTGGGCTTCGACATCGTCATGCACTCGGCCACCAAGTACCTGAATGGCCACTCCGACGTGGTCGCCGGCGTGGCCGTGGTCGGCGACAATCCCGAGCTGATCGACAAGCTGAAATTCCTGCAGAACGCCGTCGGCGCGGTGCTGGGGCCGTTCGACAGTTTCCTGGCCCTGCGCGGGGTCAAGACCCTGGCGCTGCGCATGCAGCGGGCCTGCGACAGCGCGCTGGAGATCGCCCAGTGGCTGGCCACCCGCAGGGACGTCGAGCGGGTGATCTATCCGGGCCTGACCAGCCACCCGCAGCACGACCTGGCCCGCCGCCAGATGCATGGCGGCTTCGGCGGCATCATCTCGGTGGAACTGAAGGGCGACGAAGCCACGGCCCGTCGGATGCTGGAACGCACCCGCCTCTTCACGCTCGCCGAAAGCCTGGGCGGGGTCGAGAGCCTGATCGAGCATCCGGCGATCATGACCCACGCCTCGATCCCGGCCGATCAGCGCAAGGCGCTGGGCATCAGCGACACCCTCATCAGGCTTTCGGTGGGGATTGAGGACTGCTCGGACCTGATTTCCGACCTTTCCTCGGCGCTCGCAACTTGAACAGGTGATGGTCCTTGTCGCCGGGCATGGCCGGCGACGGGTCCGGAGCCTTGGAGGCCCGGGGCGGCGGCAGCTCGCGCGTCGGGTCCTCGGCCCACAGGTGGGCGGCCAGCATCAGGTCGGTCTTGACCGGGCCGAAGTCCTCCTTGGCGGTCCAGACGCGGATGGCGGCCTGGGCGAACACCTCCGACAGGTCGGTGACCTCGATCATCGGCGCGGGGTCCTTGCGCACCCGGGGATCGTGCTCGGCCCGCTCGCGCATCTTCTGCAGCACCACGACGAGATCGGTCTTCAGCGGCACCTTGAACAGGATGTCGGCCCGGCGCGTGCGGTGGGTCGAGTAGTTGAGGATGACGTCGCCGAACACCTTGCTGTTGGGGATCATCACCTTGACGTTGTCGGGCGTGGCGATCTCGGTGAACAGCAGGTCCAGCGACTTCACCGTGCCCTGGCGGGTGGCCGTCTCGATGACGTCGCCGACGCGATAGGGGCGAAACAGCAGGATCATCACCCCCGCCGCCACGTTCGACAGCGCGCCCTGCAGCGCCAGACCGATGGCCAGCGAGGCCGCGCCCAGCACGGCGATGATCGAGGTCGCCTGCACGCCCAGCTGTTGCAGCACCGCCACCAGGCCGATGGCGACGATGGCGTAGCGCACCAGCGACGAGACGAAGCTCTCCAGGGTCGGGTCGGGATTGGTCCGGTGCACCCGGCCCAGGGCCCTTTTGGCCACCCCCGCCAGCCAGCCGGCGGCCCAGAAGGTGACCACCAGGATGATCGCGGCGACCACTAGGTTGACGGCGATCTTGCCCAGCCAGTCGAGGAAATGCCCGAACATGGTCTCGTCGGCCTTGATGTTGGCGATGGACGGCAGGTCGAGGTCGGCGGGTACGGTACTGGGCTTGCTCATGAAACTCTCGATGGCGCCCCCACGCCGGCCGGTCAACGACGCACGGCGCAGGTTCGTTCCCGCGTCCGGATCCTCCCCCTTCAGGGGGAGGTGGCCCGGAGGGCCGGAGGGGGAAGTTCCTGATGAGGTCGAGGCGGCTGCTAATCCAGCAACACCTCCCCCCCTCAGTCGCTCTGCGACAGCTCCCCCTTCAGGGGGAGCATTTGGCGAAACAGTCGGTTACATCAATTGGCTCGAAACCGCCGCCTTTGAACTCTAAGAGCCGCGCCCATGAGCATGCCCTTCATCGACCTCGCCGCGCAGCAGCGCCGGATCCGCGACAAGATCGACGCCGCCGTGGCGGCCGTGCTGGACAGCGGGGCCTATGTCATGGGCCCGCAGGTCCGCGAGTTCGAAGCCCAGCTGGCCGCCTTCGGCCAGGCCGGCAAGGCGCTGTCCTGCGCCAACGGCACCGACGCCATCGCCCTGCCGCTGATGGCCTGGGGCGTGGGCGCGGGCGACGCCGTGTTCTGCCCGTCCTTCACCTTCGCCGCGACGCCGGAAGTCGTGCCGTGGGTCAACGCCACGCCGGTGTTCGTCGACGTGCTGCCGGACACCTACAATCTCGACCCGGCCAAGCTGGAAGCCGCCATCGCCGACGTGAAGGCGCAGGGCAAGCTGACCCCGAAGGTGGTCATCGCCGTCGACCTGTTCGGCCAGCCGGCCGACTATCCGGCCATCAAGGCCATCTGCGACCGCGAAGGCCTGAAGCTGATCGCCGACAGCGCCCAGGGCTTCGGCTGCACCCTGGACGGCAAGCATCCGCTGCACTGGGCGGACGTGGCCACCACCAGCTTCTTCCCGGCCAAGCCGCTGGGCTGCTACGGCGACGGCGGCGCGGTGCTGACCAACGACCCGGTGCTGTGGGACCTGATGGACAGCTACCGCGTCCACGGCAAGGCGGTCGGCCCCGACCTCGAAGGCAAGACCTTCGACCATGACCCCAAGTACCTCAACACCCGCATCGGCATGAACTCGCGGCTGGACACCATCCAGGCGGCGATCCTGATCGAGAAGCTGGCGATCTTCGCCGAGGAAATCGAGCTGCGCCAGGCGGTGGCCGATCGCTACGCCGAGGGCCTCGCAGGCGCGGTGCTGTCGACGCCCAAGGTGATCGACGGCGGCGTCTCGGTCTGGGCCCAGTACGTCATCGAGCACGAGAACCGCGACGGCCTGGCCGCCCACCTCAAGGCCAAGGGCGTGCCGACCGCGGTCTACTACCCGGTCCCGATGCACGTGCAGGCGCCGTACGCAGCCTTCCCGCGCGGCGCCGGCGGCCTGCCGGTCACCGAAGCCAAGGCCGAAACGGTCCTGGCCCTGCCGATGCACCCCTATCTGGCCGAAGCCGATCAAGCGGTGGTCATCGAGGCGATACGCGGGTTCAACGGCTGAGCTTCGCCTCATTGAGGCCTCAACTTCTGGCATTGTGCGCCGCGCCACTCCCTACCAGAAGGCCCGCATGCACGATCCGGTCACCAGCTTCGTCGTCTCGGTCTTCAGCGCGCCCAGCGCGGCCCTGATCATGGCCGGCGCCATCCTGGCGCTGGCCATCGGCCTGGTCTTCCAGTCCGGCCATTTCGAGTTCGCCCCCCTGAAGGACGACCTGCGTCGCCGCGCCGACCTGCTGTCGGAGCTGCGCGGACCAGATCTGCAGAAGGCCTTCGCCGAGGCCTTCCCGACCCTCGACAAGCGCCTGGGCGGCACGTCCTATCCCACACTCGAGCTGGGCTGGGCCGCCTATCGCGGTCAACTCGCCGAAACCGCGGACGGGCGCCTGGCTTCGTCGATCCACGCGGTCGACGCTTTCGAACATGCCGACGGCCCGGCGCGCACGCTCGAATGGTGGGCCAACATCCTGGTCGCCATCGGCCTGGTCATCACCTTCATGGGTATCGTCGCGGCCCTGACCGAGGCGGTCGACGCCATGCAGCGGCAGGGCGGCGCCGGCATGCAGACCGCGCTGATGGGCCTCCTGGCCGTGGCCGCCACCAAGTTCTGGACCTCGATCGCCGGCGTCTTCGGCTCGATCATCCTGCGTCTGGTCGCGCGCCGCCGCCGCCAGGTCATCGAGGCGCTGGAGGCCCATTTCTTCGCCTTGCTCGACGGCTGCGTCCGTTTCGCGCCGCCTAAAAAGGTGATGCTGGAGCAACTGGCGGTGCTGTCGCGCATCGAGGCCGCCCTTGGCGCCGGCGCGCCCCAGCGTCAGGCTCCGGCCGCGCCGAGCCTGGCCTGATGGCGGGCCTGGCCCGCGCCCGCCGGCGCCGCACGCCCGACCTCGAAGAGGGCGAAAGCTACTACGTGTCGATGACCGACATGATGGTGGGGGTGATCTTCATCTTCATCATCATGCTGAGCTATTTCGCCCTGCAGTTTCGGCAGTCGACCAAGGCCCTGACCGAGGCCAGGCACCCGGAAAGCGCCGCTCTTCTGCAGACGGCCACGGCCCTCACCCCGCGCGACGTCACCATCGAGATCGACGAGCAGGCCCGCGTGCTTTGCGTGCCCGAAACCGCGATCGGCGGCGCCGGCTCCGATCGCCGCTGCTTCTCCTACGCCCCGCCGAGCAAGACCCCGGACCTGGCCGTCGCCGCGTCCGACGCCCAGAAGGCGCTCATGGGCTTCCTCGACGCCGATCTGCATGACGCCGGCGCGCCCCTGGTGGGCGACACCGCGGGCGGCGCCCTGTCGTTCTCGGCCGACGCCCTGTTCGAACCCGGCTCGTCGACCCTGTCGGCGGGGGGGCGCAGGATCGCCGGCCAGGTCGCCGCCTCGCTGGCCCAGCGCCTGCCCTGCCTGTCCTATGGCGGCGCGACCTCGACCACTTGCCCCGAGGGCGAGGCCAAGCTCGCCCTGGTCAACGTGGTCAGCCAGACCAATCTCGACGCCTTCACCACCGAGGGCCAGCAGGCCGCGGCCCTGGCCCTGGCGCGCTCGGCGGCCTTCCACCAGGCCCTGACCGGCGCCCAGCCGGTGCTCGGCGCCCTGCGCAGCGCCCCTGCCGGCCAGCCCGGCTCGCAGCCGCTGTTGCGCGTGGCCAGCGTCGGCCAGTCGCAGGAGGGCGCCTCGAAAGTGGGCGAAGGCCAGACGGTGAGCATCCAGTTCCAGATGGCCCAGTAAGCGGGCCGGCGCGGTTGGCGCGCGGGCCCCATCGGCCTATATGCCGCGCGTTGCGTTTCGCGCCGGCCGGCGCCTCGCGCGTCCACGGCCGAAGAAAGAGCGCGTCATGCCAAGGGACACCCAGCAGACCACATCGCCCCATGCGGGCATGGGCTTCGCCCAGTTCGTCGCCCTGATCGCGGCGATGATGGCCACCAACGCCCTGGCCATCGACTCCATGCTGCCGGCCCTGCCGCAGATCAGCGCCAGCCTGGGCCTCACCGCCGACAACCAGCGCCAGTGGGTGATCACCGCCTACCTGCTGGGCTTCGGCGCGGCCCAGATCGCCTATGGCTCGCTGGCCGACCGCTACGGCCGCAAACCGGTGCTGCTGGCGGGCCTTGCCCTCTACGTCCTCTTCAGCCTGGCCTGCGCCCTGACCACCTCGTTCGAGATGCTGCTGGTCGCCCGGGCCCTGACGGGGGTCGGCGCGGCGGCGACGCGAGTGCTGGCCGTGTCGATCGTCCGCGACTGCTATTCGGGCCGCCGCATGGCCCAGGTGATGTCGCTATCGTTCATCGTCTTCCTGGCCGTGCCCATCGTCGCCCCGTCGATCGGCCAGGCCATCGTGCTGGTCGCGCCCTGGCGCTGGATCTTCGGCGTCATGGCCGTGTTCGGCGCCGCCGTGATCGCCTGGACCGCCCTGAAGCTGCCCGAGACCCTGCACCCTGAAGACCGCACCCCGATCTCGCCCGGCGCGATCCTGGGCGCGTTCCGCACCGCCCTGACCGACCGCATCGCCATGGGCTACACCATCGCCGCCACCCTGGTGCTGGCGGGCCTCTTCGGCTTCATCAACTCGGCCCAGCAGGTGTTCGTCGACGCCCTGGGCGCGGGCGAGTGGTTCACGATCATCTTCGCCGGGATCGCCGGCGGCATCGCCCTGGCCTCGCTGGTCAACGCCCGCATCGTCGAGCGCCTGGGCATGCGCAAGGTCTCGCACGTCGCCCTGCTGGGCTTCATCGCGTTCGCCGGGGTGCACGCCGTCGTCGCCCACACCCAGCACGAGACGGTGTGGACCTTCGCCCTGCTGCAGGGCGGGATGATGTTCTGCTTTGGCCTGGTGATGTCGAACTTCGGGGCCATCGCCATGGAGCCGCTGGGCCACATCGCCGGCGCCGCGGCCTCGCTGCAGGGCTTCATCACCACCATCGGCGGGGCCCTGGGCGGCTTCCTGATCGGCCAGCTGTTCGACGGCACCGTCGGCCCGCTGACCCTGGGCTTCTTCGGCTTCGGCGTGGCCGGCCTGATCGCCGTGCTGGTCACCGAGAAGGGCCGGCTGTTCCAGACCGGCCACGGCGGCGGCGCGCCGGACATGGCCCACTAGGCGTCCAGCATCCGCTCCAGCGTGGCCAGTTCGTCCGCCTCGCGGGCGGGCTTGTCCCAGCGGATGCGGTTGATGCGGGGAAAGCGCATGGCCACGCCCGACTTGTGCCGGGTCGAGCGCTGCAGGCCCTCGAACGCCACCTCGAAGACCAGGCCGAACTCCAGGTCGGCCCGAACCGAGCGCACCGGCCCGAACCGCTCGACGGTGTGGTCGCGCACGAACTTGTCGATCTGTTTTAGCTCCTCGTCGGTGAAGCCGAAATAGGCCTTGCCGACGGGGGTCAGCTTGCGATCGCCGGTTTCGTCCTCGCGCCAGACGCCGAAGGTGTAGTCGGAATAGAAGCTCGAGCGCTTGCCGTGCCCCCGCTGGGCGTACATCAGCACCGCGTCCACCAGGTGCGGATCGCGCTTCCACTTGAACCACGGGCCCTTGGGGCGGCCCGGCTCGTAGGCGCTGTCCCAGCGCTTGAGCATCAGGCCTTCGGCTATGGCCGGATCGCCGGCTGGGGGATCGGCGCGCAGGGCGGCCAACGCCTCCCAGGTCTCGAAAGGCTGCAGGGGCGACAGGTCGATGCGGGTCGTCGAGAGACGACCGACGAAGGCTTCAAGCCGCTGGCGGCGCTGGGCGAAAGGCAGGCCTCGCAGATCCTCCTCGTCGTCCAGCAGCAGATCGTAGGCCCGGATCCCGGCCGGGTGGGCGGCCATCAGCCTGGCGTCCACCGTCTTGCGGTTCAGCCGCTGCTGCAGGTCGCCGAAGCTGGCGATCGCGCCGTCGCGCATGACCAACAGTTCGCCATCGAGCGCGCCCTCGAAGTCGAGCGCCTCAAGCACGTCGGGAAAGGTCGCCGAGATGTCGTCGCCGGTGCGGGTGTAGAGCCGCCGCTCGCCGCGCTCGCTGACGGCCTGGACGCGGATGCCGTCCCACTTCCATTCGGCGGCGTAGTCGGCCGGGTCGAACCTGGCGAAATCCACCGCCTCGTCGATGGCCTGGGCCAGCATCACCGGCCGGAAGCGACCGGGCGCATCCGGCGAGGGCCGGTCGGAGCGTCCCTCCAGCCAGGCGAAGAGGTCGCCATAGGGCGGCTCGATCGCGTGCCAGACCTCCTCGATCTCGCCGATCGGCACGCCTCCCAGATTGGCGCAGGCCTGCTTGGCCAGGCGCGAGGAAACACCCACCCGCAGGCCGCCGGTCATCAGCTTGAGCAGCGCCCAGCGGCCGTCAGCGTCCAGGGCGTCCAGCCAGCCCTCGATCAGCGCCTGCGCCCCCGCCCGAGAGGTCGCCTTCAGGGCCTCGACCACTTCCGAGAGCTCAGGTTCGCGATTGGCGCCGGGCCGGGCGGGCCAGACCAGAGCGACGGTCTCGGCCAGGTCGCCGACATAGTCGTAGGACCAGGCGAACAGTTGGGCGTCCATCCGCGCCTCGACCGCCTTCCTGATGAAGGCCGGCTTGGCGGCGTCGAACGACAGGGCCCCGGTCAGGGCCGCCAGGGCGTAGCCGCGGTCAGGGTCCGGGGTCCCGCGCAGGAAGCCCTCGATCAGCGTCAGCTTGGCGTTGCGCGAGGCCGTCAGCGACAGGCGATCGAGAAGATGGGCGAAGGCGCGCATGGCTAGAGAATGTCGCGCGGGGGCGCAGGTTCAAGCCGTCACGCTTGCGAACAATTCAAACATTCGTTTAACTCGCGATCGAGGGAGACGACCGATGACCTTCCAGCCGCCCCAGCCCTTCGCGCCGCACACCCGCACCAGCCCGCTGACCGCGCCCTGGGAGCCGATCTACGCCGACGTGCGCGAGGACCGCTGGGTGCTGGGACTGGAGGCCCGCGAGGCGCACGCCAACTCGCGCGGCGGACCGCACGGCGGCCTGATCGCCGCCCTGGCCGACAACGCCATGGGCCTGTCGTGCGGCGTGCGGATGCGACGCGAGGGTCTGGCCTTCAACGGCTTCGTCACCGTCTCGCTGGGCGTCGACTACCTGGCCGCGCCCAGCCTCGGCCAATGGCTGGCGTTCGACACCGACTTCATCAAGCCGGGCAAGAGCCTGTGCTACGCCGAGGCCACGGTCCGCGCCGACGGCAAGCCCGTGGCCCGGGCGCGGGGAACCTTCAAGGTCGTCTGAGGCGACTACTCGCCGTCGTCCTCGTCGTAACCGACCAGACGCAGGGCGCGGGCGGGGATGCCCTCCAGCTCGCACCACCGCTCCAGGGCCTCCTCGCGGCCGTGGGTGATCCACACCTCGCCGGGGCGCAGCTCGGCCAGGGTGTCGGTCAGCTCGTCCCAGTCGGCATGATCGGAAATGATCAGCGGCAGCTCGACGCCCCGCTGGCGGGCCCGCGCCCTCACCCGCATCCAGCCGCTGGCGAAGCAGTCGACCGGATCGGGAAAGCGGCGGCTCCAGCGGTCGGCCAAGGCCGAGGGCGGGGCGACGATGATCGAACCGGCGAAGTCGCCGGCCTTGCCGCGCTCGGTGGTCGCGGGCGCCAACGGACCCAGATCGACGCCGTGCGCCTCATAGAGACGGTTCAGCCGCTCCATCGCCCCGTGGACGTGGATTGTCCGGTCCCAGCCGGCTTCCCGCAGCAGCCTGATGACCCGCTGGGCCTTGCCCAGGGCGTAGGCCCCGACGATGTGGGCACGGTCGGGGAACTGTTCCACCGACTTCAGCAGGGCGGCGATCTCGCCCGCGTCGTCGGGATGGCGGAACACCGGCAGGCCGAAGGTGGCCTCGGTGACGAAGACGTCGCAGGGCACGGGTTCGAACCGCGCGCAGGTCGGGTCGCGGCGGCGCTTGTAGTCGCCGGAGACGACGACGGTCAGGCCCTTCCAGCGCACCACCGCCTGGGCCGATCCCAGCACGTGGCCGGCGGGGACGAGACAGACCTCGACATCGTTGATCGTGACGCTCTCGCCATAGGCCAGCGGCTGACGGCCGACGACGGCGAAATCCTCGCCATAGCGCTCGGCCATGATCGCCAGGGTCTCGGGGGTGGCCAGCACGGTGTTGTGGCCGGCGCGAGCGTGGTCGGAATGGCCGTGGGTGATCACCGCCCGGTCCACGGGACCGACCGGATCGATGTAGAAGTCGCCGGGCGGGCAGTAGAGCCCTCCGGGCTTCGGACAGAGAAGATCCTGGGGCTTGATCACGGCTGGATAAGACAACGCGCGATCCTGTAAGCCTATCCCTCATGAGCGAGACGGATATCGGCGAACAGCACCGCCTCATCGCCAAGGCGATGAACGAGGGCAGCCCCCAGGCCAAGGCCCTGGGCTTTTCCACCCTGCAGATCGGCGACGGCGTCGCCATCCTCAAGGTGCCCTACCGCACCGAACTGGTCGGGGATCCCGAGACGGGGGTGATCGCCGGCGGGGTGGTGACCACCCTGCTCGACCACGCTTCGGGCCAGGCGGTGCACGCGGCCATGAGCCACTGGACCTCGATCGCCACGCTGGACCTGCGCATCGACTACATGCGGCCGGCCGAGCCGGGAAAGGACATCCTGGCCCGGGCCCACTGCTACAAGCTGACCCGCTCGGTCGCCTTCGTCCGCGCCGTGGCCTACGAGACCGATCCCGACGACCCGATCGCCGCCGCCCAGGCCGCCTTCATGCTGGATTCCAGCGCCGGCAAGAAGGCGGGCGCCAACCTCAAGCCGCCAGGCTCCAGCAAGCCGGACGAGAGCAAGAAGGAGGGCGGCCAATGAGCGAAGCCCAGGATCGACTGGTCGCCGTGCTCGGCGCCATTCCCTACGCCCGCTTCATCGGCATGAAGGCCGAACTGGCCGGCGACGAGATGACCGCCATCCTGCCGTTCTCGCCCGAGATCGTCGGCAACCCGATGCTGCCGGCCATCCACGGCGGCGTGCTGGGCGCCTTCATGGAGATGACGGCCCTGGCCCAGCTGTCGATCGCCGAGACCCTCAAGCGCCAGCCGCGCACCATCGACGTCTCGATCGAGTACCTGCGCTCGGGCCGGCCGCTGACCACCTATGCCCGCGCCCAGATCAAGAAGGTCGGCCGACGCATCGCCAACGTCCATGTCGAGGCCTGGCAGGAGCAGCGCGCTGCCCCGATCGCGGCCCTGCGCGGCCACTTCCTGCTGACCGGGGCCGAGGACTGATCCTCCCCCGGTTGCGGCGGCGCGGCGCAAGCCGCGCCTGCCGGACGACCGGACAACAAGGCAATAATTTTCACAATTGCCCGCCACGGCGCTCACATTAATCCAATGTAATGCGCATTACAGGTCTGATAGTTTCTTAAAATGGCGTCATGACGCAAAGGTAACGGGTTTTCGTCCCTCGCCCCGCCTATACCTCTTTTCACCGGACGCGGACGTCGCGCCGGGCAAACAACTCAGGGACTAGACCAATGACCTTCTCGAACAACGCCTTCGCTTCGCTCGCCAGCCTGGTGCTCGCCGTGCTTCCCCTCGTCGTCATCGCCGGCTTCATCTCGCCGAGCTTCTAAGTGAACGCCGCGTAGCTCCGCCGGCCCGATCCCGGCGGAGCATGGCGCCTGGCGAAATCATTCGCTGAAGAATAGATCGGAAAGAATTGGAAACTTACTTGTTTCCATAGATATCAGAACGTTGCCTTTGCAGCGAACTTGCAGCGATATCGTCGATTTCCGACCCCATAATCGCTCCAATATCGTCATCAAACATAGAATTACGATCTCTAGAAATCCCACTTCCGCAGCATTTTACTTCGCATGTCGGCGGAGTTGTTGCGGACAAGGGGATATTCTTAGAGATGAACAGAACCAAGCTGGCCTGCCTGGCCACGACGGCGCTGTTCGGCGGCCTGCTTTCGGCCGCCGGCGCCTACGCCCAATCGACCGCCACCACCGAACTCGACACCGTCGTCGTCACCGCCGCCTCGGGCCCCAAGACGATGGACGGGACCATGGTCGCCGAGACGGCGCCGAAGGGTAAATACACGGTCACCAACGAGTTCCTGAACCGTCAGGCCGACGGCCAGACCGTGCTTCAGTCGCTGAACCTGGTGCCGGGCCTGGTGTTCACCAACAGCGACCCCTACGGCTCGTCGGGCGGCAGCATCCGCCTGCACGGCCAGGACGGCGCCCACATCGGCTTCCTGGTCGACGGCGTGCCGCTGAACGACGGCGGCAACTACGCCATCTATTCGAACCAGCAGGTCGACGCCGAACTGATCCAGCAGGCCAACGTCAACACCGGTTCGACCGACGCCGACTCCGTCACCGCCTCCTCGACCGCCGGTGTCATCAACTACACCACCCTGCGCGCCACCAAGGACTTCGGCGTGGTCACCAAGGCCGGCGTCGGCACCGACAACTTCCGCCGCGCCTTCGCCCTCTTGCAGACCGGCGAGTTCGGCCCGTTGGGCACGCGCGCCTGGATCGCCGGCAGCTGGCAGAAGTACGACAAGTTCAAGGGTCCGGGCACGCTCGAGAAGAAGCAGGTCAACGCCCGCATCGAGCAGGATCTGGCCAAGCCGGGCGACTTCCTGGCGCTGAACTTCAACTACAATGAGAACCGCAACAACAGCTACTACGCGCCCTACCTGACCAACGCCGACGCCTCGGTGGCCGGCGACGTGGCGACCTACGGCGAGGACTACGACTTCAGCACCACGCCGGGCGCCTCCAACTACTACGGCCTGCGCCTGAACCCGTCGAACACCGGCACCATCCGCGGCCAGTCGCGCTTCACCCTGCT
Source organism: Caulobacter sp. FG7 (assembly GCF_057808875.1). Classification (NCBI taxonomy): domain Bacteria; kingdom Pseudomonadati; phylum Pseudomonadota; class Alphaproteobacteria; order Caulobacterales; family Caulobacteraceae; genus Caulobacter; species Caulobacter sp. FG7. The sequence goes on along the minus strand of NZ_JBMDIW010000007.1, from coordinate 38,533 downwards.
GCCGAACCTTAAGCTGACGGTCGATCCGTCGTTCAACTACACCATGGCCAACGGCGGCGGCTCGACCAGCCTGTCGGAAACCTCGATCCAGCTGAAGAACACCGCCGGCAAGGGCGTCGACCTCAACGGCGACGGCGACACCAGCGACACCGTGCTGGTCTATTCGCCCAGCAACACCAACTCCCGCCGCTGGGGCCTGAACACCTCGCTGATCTGGGACGTGGCCGACCATCACCGCGTGCGCTTCGCCTACGCCTGGGACGAGGCCCACACCCGCCAGACCGGCGAATACAGCATCCTCAACAGCAACGGCGACCCGACCGACGTGTTCAGCGGCAAGGACGGGTACGGCGTGGCGGTGCTGACCGCGGACGGCGACGTCGCCCAGAAGCGCAACCGCGCCTCGGTGGCCACCTTCAACCAGTTCAGCGTCGAGTACCGCGGCGAATTCCTGGACGAGAAGCTGATCGCCAACATCGGCGTGCGCCTGCCCACGCTCGATCGCGAACTGAATCAGTATTGCTACTCGCGCGCCGGCTCGACCACCTACTACTGCTCGTCGATGACCCCGACGGCGACGGCCGCCAAGGCCGACGGCGCGGTGGCCTCGGTCGTCACCGTCAACGGCGCGACCTACTTCTCGCCGTTCTCGGCCAAGAAGAGCTACGACGACATCCTGCCGAACGTGGGCCTGTCGTACCGCATCGGCGACAACCACTCGGTCTATGGCAGCTATTCGGAGCAGATGTCGGCGCCGAAGGTCGACAACCTCTACACCCTGACCAGCACCGGCGCCCTGGGCAATGTCGAGCCGGAAACCGGCCAGACGGTGGAAGTCGGCTACCGCTTCCGCACGCCGACCGTGATGGCCTCGGCCAGCGTCTACCACACCAACATCCAGAACCGGATCGTCACCACGGTCGACCAGAACGACGGCACCTACATCGACCGCAACGTCGGCGACGTCGAGATCCAGGGCTTCGACGCCCAGGCCCAATGGCGCCTGGACGACAGCCTGACGATCTACGGCTCGATGGCCTATACCGACGCCAAGCTGCAGGACGACCTGGCCGTCAGCTACAGCTCGACCACGGGCCTGGCCACCTATGCCGACACCGCCGGCAAGCAGGTGGTGGAGACCCCGAAGTGGACCTTCGCCGGCCGCCTGACCTACGACATCGGCAAGTTCCAGATCGGCGTGCAGGGCAAGTTCATCGGCGAGCGGTACATGACCGACGTCAACGACCAGAAGCTGCCGCACTACACGGTGTGGGACGCCGACGTTCGCTACGACCTGGGCGGCGACGGCTGGAAGAAGTCGTACCTCCAGCTCAACGTCACCAACATCTTCGACAAGTTCTACTACGGCAACCTGTCGGGAACCCAGACCAGCGCCACCCCGGGCGACCCCGGCTATGCGCGCACCTACGCCTATGTGGGCGCCCCGCGCGCGGCGGTGCTCAGCCTGCGGACGGCCTTCTAAGGCCGCGCTTCAGATCGCATGAGGAAGGGGCGGCTCGGCGACGAGCCGCCCCTTTTTCGTGGCCGCCAGAGCCGCCGCCGTGCGGTGCAGTATGGCGTGACGGTCGGCCAGGCGGTCGATGTCGGGGTCGTAGCCGCCGCCGATCACGCCCACGACCGGGATCTCCCGTTGCAGGCAGGCGCCCAGCACCCGCGCTTCGCGGGCGGCGATGCCGGCGTTGGTCAGGGCAAGGCGTCCCAGCTTGTCGTCCGTATGCGGATCGACACCGGCGTTGAAGAACACGAGCTCTGGATCCACCCGCGCGATCAGCTCGGGCAGGATCGCGTCGAGACGGGCCAGATAGGCGTCGTCGCCGGTTGCGTCCGGCAGCTCGACATCGAGGTCGCTGGCGGCCTTGCGGTGCGGAAAGTTCTTCTCGGCGTGCATCGAGAAGGTGAAGACGCTGGGATCGTCCTCGAAGATCCGCGCCGTGCCGTCACCCTGGTGGACGTCTAGGTCGACGACCAGCACCTGGGAGACGCGGCCCTCGGCCTGCAGCAGCCGGGCGGCGACGGCCACGTCGTTGAACACGCAGAAGCCCGCGCCGGAAGCGGCCTCGGCGTGATGGCTGCCGCCGGCGGTGTTGCAGGCGATCCCACGCTCCAGCGCCAGGCGGGCGGCCAGGATCGTGCCGCCGGTCGCCGCGCGGGCGCGGATGGCGACGCTCTCGCTGTTGGGCATGCCGATGCGGCGCACCACGTCGGGCGGCAGCGACAGTTCGACCACGCCGCGCACGTAATCGTCGGTATGCGCCAGCCTCAGCACCTCCAGCGGCGCAAACTCCGGCTGGTGGAAGCCCTCCGGCCCCGGCAGTCCCTCGGCCTCCAGCAGGCTGGCGAGCTTCGAGAACTTGTCCATCGGGAAGCGGTGGCCGGGCGGCATTTCGGCCCGGAAGGCGGGGTGATGGACGATGGGCGGCATGCTCCGAAGGATGGGAGCCGCGACCATGCGGCGCAAGGCTGACGTTATGGGCAGCCTTGCCCTGGCCGTCCGTGAAGCTTATCGCAGCGCACCATGCAGACGCCCGAGAACCTCGCCGAGATCCTGACCCTCGAACCGATCGAGGTGAACCTGTTCCGGGGCGTCAGCCCCAACGACGGCTTTCCGCGCATCTTCGGCGGCCTGGTCATCGCCCAGGCGCTGACGGCGGCCTACCAGACCGTGGGCGACCGGGTCTGCCACTCGCTGCATGCCTATTTCATCCGCCCCGGCGACGTGAACGCCCCGGTGCTCTACGAGGTCGAGCGGGCCCGCGACGGCGGCACCTTCACCACCCGCCGGGTGGCCGCCATCCAGCACGGCGAGCAGATCTTCAACCTGGCCGCCTCGTTCCAGACGCCGGAAGCGGGCCTGGAGCACCAGTTCGAGGCGCCGGACGTCCCAGCGCCCGAGACCTTGCCGACCGAGGCCGAGTACCTGCGCAGCCTGGGCGACCAGATCCATCCCAAGATGCTGGCCTTCATGGAGCGCCCGCGCCCCGTCGATCTGCGCTGGATCGACCCGCAGAACCCCGTGGCCCCGGTCAAGAAGTCTGGCGACAAGCAGGTGTGGATGCGCGCCGTCGCCCCGCTGGGCGAAGACATCCGCATGCAGCAGGCCGCCCTGGCCTATGCGTCCGACATGGCCTTCATGGAAAGCGCCCTGCGCCCGCACGGTTTGATCTGGACGACGCCGGGCCTGCAGGCCGCCAGCCTCGACCACGCCATGTGGTTCCACCACCCCTTCGACTTCAACGACTGGACCCTGTTTTCCCAGGACAGCCCCAGCGCCTCGCAGGGCCGTGGCCTGGTGCGCGGCCAGATGTTCAGCCGCGACGGCAAGCTGGTCGCCTCGGTGGCGCAGGAATGCCTGATGCGGATCCGGAAGTAGGCGCTTCGCGCACCCCCTCAGTCGCTTCGCGACAGCTCCCCCAGACGGGGAGCATCTTGGAGCCGGCGCTTTTAGATCCTCCCCCTATGGGGGAGGTGGCCCGGAGGGCCGGAGGGGGTCACCCCCGACCGGTCACCGAGGCCAGCGCCTTGGCGATCTGGTGGACGTTGTAGGGCTTGCGCACGATCGGGGCGTCGAAGCCCATGGGCGCGGCCTTGTCGGCATACCCGGTGGCGAAGACGAACGGCCGGCCTTCCTTGCGCAGCACCTCGGCGACCGGCGCCACGGACTGGCCGTTGAGGTCGGCGTCGAGCACGGCCGCGTCGAACGTCAGCTCCAGCATCGACAGGGCTTCGCCCAGCTCGGCCGCACAGCCCACGACCTCGACGCCGCTGTCCTCCAGCCCCGCCTCCAGCTCCATGGCCAGCAACAGCGAGTCCTCGACGATCAGCACCTTGAGGCCGGCGATGGCTCCGGCACGGAAATTGTCGTCCCCGCCACCGATCGTCTCGACGATGCGTTCCGGCTCGGCCGGCGCCGGCTCGGGCTCGGGCGCGTCGGCCAGGGCCGAGGCGGCGGCATGGATCATCGCCGTGACGCCGCTGCGGCGGTAGTCGATCTTGGCCTCGCCGCCCAGCTCGCGCCCGACCACGTCCTCGACCAGGGTGGCGCCGAAGCCGCGCGTCACCGGCTCGCTGGTCAGCGGGCCGCCGGTCTCCAGCCATTCCAGGCTGAAACCGCCGTCAGGCGAGCGGCGCCAGACGATCTCGACCCGGCCGCTCTCGGTCGACAGCGAGCCGTACTTCACGGCGTTGACCGCCAGTTCGTGCAGGGCCAGCGACAGGGCGGCCGCCGCGCGGGGGGTGAGGAACAGCTCGGGCCCGTCCCAGCGGGTCTGGTTGGGGGCAAGCCCGCCCAGCTCGGCGGCGGCGATACGGCCCAGGGTCGCCCCGCGCCAGCGCGCCGCGCTGATCAGGTCATGGGCCGAACTCATCGACTTCAGCCTCGCGGCGAAGGTCTTGAGGAAAGCGTCCAGCGACGAGCTCTTGCGCGCCGACTGGGCGGCGACCGACTGCACCACCGCCAGCAGGTTCTTGATGCGGTGGTCGAGCTCGGCCACCAGATTGTCGCGCCGTTCGTCGGCCTCGCGCTGGTCGGTGATGTCCTGCACCACGCCCATCAGCAGGTCGGGCCGGCCCTCGTCGTCCAGCACCATGACGCCGCAGCCCCGGCTCCACTGCTCGTGGCCGTCCACGCCCTGGGCGCGGCGATACTCGACCTCGTAGCGGCCGGTGTCGCGCAGTTGAGCGCGCAGGTCCTCGCGCGTGATCTCCCGGTCTTCGGGATGGATATAGGGCCAGACGGCCTTGCCTTCCTCGGCGGGGACCTCGCCGGCGGGAATGCCGCTGATCCGGGCCATGCGCTCGCTGATCCGCAGGCGGTCGGTCTTGACGTTCCACTCGAATTCGCCGAGCCGGGCCGCGCTCAGGGCCAAGGCCAGGCGCTCGGCGTCCAGCAGGCGCTCGGCCGCCGCCCGCGCCTGGTCGGCGCCGCGGATCAGTTCCTCGGCGGCCAGGTCCGCCAGCTCGCCAAGGGTTTCCAACTGGCCAGGCGTGATCACGTCGCGGGGCCGGTCGTCCTCGACGGCCAGCACCCCCACCACCAGGCCGCGCGGATCGCGCAGCGGCGCGCAGGCGAAGAAGGCCGCGCCGGACAGGTCGGCATGCAGCGTCGAGCGGCTGCAACGCAGCACGACGTCGGCCAGCGGCGCATCGCGGGGAATCGAGTCGGCGGCATGCCCGATACGGCCGGCCAGGCGAATGCGCTCGGGCTCGATCAGCATCAGGGCGGCGCGGGGCGCGTCGAACAGACCCGCGGCCAGCCGCGTCAGACGGGAAAGGCGCGGGTCGTCGGCGTCCTTCCACGCTCCGGCCAGAGCCCTCGCCGCTCGCAGCCTGCGAGCCTCCTGGTCCGATGCTCGTTCTGCATCCGCGTCCGCCATGATTCGAACATAGACCGGCTTCTCGCGTGGCGCGAGCAGGGATCGGACGCTCTTGCACGATCTCCTGTGGTGAAGCTTTTCCGGTCGCGCTAAGGTGGGAACTGGCCGTGCGGGCTCCGCGTTGACGGGGCGCAGCTTCAGCTGCACTTCCCGTAAAGCCTGCCGCGAACCGGAGACGAGACATGCCCGCGAACGCCTTGAACACCGCTCAGAAGGAAGCCGACAAGGCGACGGCCGCCGCCGGCGCGGCCGCCGAGCACGCCGAACGTTCCTTCGCCGAGGCCGCCAGCGCCGCCAAGGCCAGCTTCGCCGACGCCGCCAAGCGCCTCGAGAAGAACCTGGTCGACAGCTTCGACACCCTGCGCGCCCAGAGCCGCACCTACACCGACACCGCCGGCCAGCAGCTGGAAGACGCCCAGAAGTACGTTTCCGAGCGCGTCCGCGAGCGTCCGATCACCGCCACCCTGGCCGGCCTCGGCGTCGGCGTCCTCCTGGGCCTCCTGCTCGCCGGCAGCCGCAGCCACAACAAGTGATCTTCGAAAAGACCCTGATGACGCTGGCAGCGGCCGCGGCGATCGCCGCGGCCGCTGCCGTGAGCGTGTTCGCCGCCGCCTTCGCGCTGTATGCGGTGCTGGCGCCGTTGCTGACGCCCGCCGGCGCGGCCGCCGTGGTCGCCGCCGTCACCGCCTTCATCGTCGCCGTGGCCGGCATGGTCGCCGCCAACCGGGCCGAGGCCGGCCGCGCGCGCCACGCGCCGCCGCCGGAGGTGAACGGTTTCGCCGAGCGCATCGTCGACATCGTCAAGGATCGTCCGATCCTGTCGATCGGCGCGGCCCTGGCCGCCGGCGTCTTCGCGCTCAAGAACCCGACTTTCACGGCGGCTGTCGCCCAGGCCTTCATGGCCTCGCGCCCGCCGCCCAAGCGCTGAAGTTTTTTCAGCGCCGTACCTAGCTTTCAACCGCCCCCGGCCCATCTTCCGGGGGCGTTTCGCCATGGAGTGACCATGTTCAAGCTGCCCGACCTGCCCTACGCCTACGAGGCGCTCCAGCCGACCATCTCGGCCAACACCCTCCACTTCCACCACGACAAGCACCACGCCGCGTACGTCAACGCGCTGAACGGCCTGCTGCCGGAAGACGACAGCCGCTCGCTGGAAGCCGTCATCGCCGACGCCGGCCCGGGCAAGGTGTTCAACAACGCCGCCCAGGCCTGGAACCACGCCTTCTTCTGGGAATGCATGGCTCCCGCCAGCGCCGGTCCGGGCGAAGGCCTGGCCAAGGCCATCGACGCGACCTTCGGCGGCCTGGCCGGCCTGAAGGAAAAGTTCGTCGCCGAGGGCGTCGGCCACTTCGGTTCGGGCTGGGCCTGGCTCGTCGCCGAAGGCGACAAGCTGTCGATCATCTCGACCCACGACGCCGACGGCGCCATGACCAAGCCGGGCGTGACCCCGCTGCTGGTCTGCGACGTGTGGGAGCACGCCTACTACCTCGACCACCAGAACAACCGTAAGGGCTTCCTGGAAGCCTGGTTCGACGCCCTGCCCAACTGGGCCTTCGCCGACGCCCAGTACGCCGCGGCTCAAGGCCAGGGCGAAGCCTGGACCTACCCGGTCTAAGCAACCGACCGAGGGCCGACCTCGAGAAGGGCGGGATCGCAAGATCCCGCCCTTCTTGCGTTCAGGGGATACGAAACCTCGCCCTTCGACGGGCCCAGGGTGAGGTTTCCGCGCCGGCCTTCGCCTTGGCCCTCATCCCGAGCTTGTCGAAGGATTGGGACCACGCACCGGACTACGGGTCTTCCGTCTTGCAGTTGGGCCGCCGGTTCACCGCCCAGGTGCGCCAGACGACGAAGCCAGTGCGCTCGAAGGCCATGGCGGTGATGCGCATCTCGGCCTCGTCGGCCTCGATGATGTTGAAGCTGGGCGGCACGCCGCGCTCGCGCACCGAAAGCGTGCCTGACCCCACCGCCTGGGTGCAGCCGCCGGCATAGGGATAGGCGTGCACGAACGGCGCGTGGATGTGGCCGGTCAGCACCAGGTCGGCGCCGGCGTTGGCGAAGGCCAGGGCCGCGGCCTGCCCGCCCCGCACCTTGGCGGTCATCGGCCCGCCCATCATCTCGATCAGCGGATGGTGACAGACCACCACCTTCAGCCGCCCCGGCGGTTCGGCGGCCAAACGTTTAGCCAACGCCTTGGTCTGGGAGCGCGACACCGCGCCCTTCGACCAGTTCCAGCGGACCTGCGCCCCGCGCGCCGAATTCAGCGTGAACACGGCCGCCCGCTCGTCGCGGAAGGCCAGGCCATCCGGTTCGCCGAACCGGGCCTCGTAGCGCCGCCAGGGCATGAACAGCCGCTCGAAGACCTCCACCGGCCCCTTGAACGGACTGTCGTGATTGCCTGGGGCCAATAGTTGCGGCCGGGGCAGGCGCTCGAACCAGGCGCGGGCGGCGTCGAACTCGACCTGGGCGCCGTCCTTGGTCAGGTCGCCGGCCCCGATGACGAGGTCCGGGCGCGCGGCGTGGATGCACTCCACCGCCGCCTCGACCGCCTGCGGGTGCTCGCCGCCGAAATGGATGTCGGAGACCTGGACCATCTTGAAGACGGATCCGGTCACGGCGCGTCGTCCCTCAGGGCCAAGGCGCGGAAGGCCTTGGGGCGAAAGCGGATCGAGACGTGGTCGTCCAGCCGCACCGGCTCGCCATCGAGAATGGCCGGGATCCGTCCACCCGCCCAGGCCTTCCCCACCCGGCAGCGGCCGACGCTGACCGATGGGTCGTCCCGCCAGGCGCCGGTGACAGTCTTGACCCCCAGGCGGAAGATGTCGAGGGCGTTGGTGGGATCCAGCGCCGCGGCCTCCAGGGCCCGTTCGTCGGCGTCCAGCGCCGTCGAGACCAGGGGGCACATCAGGGTCAGGGCCTCGGTCTTCTCCTTGGGCCGGCCGTCCAGCACGTAGCGCAGGCGGCTGGAGAAGGCCCGGCGCAGGGCCCGCTGGGCGCGCATCAGGGCCAGGTCGGCGCGCCCCTGGCGAGCGGCCTCGCGCGCCTCGGCCCACAGAGCCGGGCTGCCCAGGATGGCGGCGACGAAGAACAGGCGCCCGGCCACCTCGCCGCCGGAGATCATCCGTTCCTCGCCATGGGTCAGGCAGGCCTTCAGCGCCTCGGGCCAGGCCCGCTCGCCGTAGAGGGCGCGGGGCAGCATGTTCATGGTGCCGCCGGGCAACGGAGCGACCAGCGGACCGTCGGGACCAGCCATCTCCGCGGCGGCCCGTGCCGTGCCGTCGCCGGCCAGGACGAACAACGCGTCGGGCTTTCGCGACAGGGCCTGGGAGAGACAGGGCTCGAGCTCGCCGCCGGCCGGGGCGTGAACGGTGGCCTCGACGCCGTGCTCGGCCAGGATCGCCTCGGCCCTCTCGGGCCCGTCCCGTCCCACCGAGCCCGAGGCGGTGTTGGCGACCAGTTCGACGCGCATGGAAACTCCCGTCGGCGTGGCCGAAAGCGGCCCCCTTGCGGAGCAAACGGCGGCGCTTGGCCGGGGTTCCCGGATGCGAGGGCCGGAACTTCCGCCGCTCATGCTCCGTTTGAGTGACCGGGACACGCTCGAACGGAGAGCCAAGATGAAGACCACAGTGATCGCCGTGGCGGCCGCCGGCTTGCTGGCCACCGCCTGTACGGCCACCGGCAACACCGAACGCAACGCCGCCGGCGGCGCAGCTCTCGGCGCCCTCGCCGGCGCCGTGATCGGCAACAATGTCGGCGCGGGCGACGCAGGGACCGGGGCCGCCATCGGCGCGGCCATCGGCGGCACCGCCGGCGCCATCAAGGGCTGCCGCGAGGACGGCGGCTGCGGCGCCAGCAACGTGAATCGTCGCCAATACTATGACGAGCGCGCCGGACGGTATTACTACTACGACTCGCGCAGCGGTCGTTATTTCTGGGAAGACGGCAGCCCCCGCTAAGGCGGCCTCGTCCAAACAGGATTTCGAAGGCGGTCGGCGCGCGTCGGCCGCCTTTGGCATGTCCGGAGCGGCAGCGTAGTTGGGTGCAACAAGAGGGCGACGAATGAGCAAGGCGGGCGTGTGGATCGCTATGGCGGCGATCGGTGTTGCGGCGGCCGGTTGCGCAAGCAGCCCCTGGCCGAAGTCCCGGGCGCAGATCGAGGCCGTCCCGGCCGCCTGCGAGGACTTCTCGGTGTCGATCTATTTCGAGCGCGACTCCGCGGCGGTGACCCGCGAGGCCCGGCAGGTGCTGCGCGGCGCGGCTGACCTCGCCAAGGGCTGCACGGCCAAGAACGTCCACGTCGTGGGCCTGGCCGACGCGGTGGGAGCGCCCGACGCCAACCTCGCTTTGTCGGAAAAGCGCGCCGCGGCCGTGACCGGGGCGCTGGCCCGTGTCGGCTTCCGGCAGGTGTCGTTCGAGGTGACAGCGGCCGGCGACGCCGGGGCGACCACCCGCGATGGCGAGGCGCGCCCCCTGCGCCGCCGCGCCGACGTGCGCATCGACCTGGAAGGTCCCGCCAAGCCCACGTCCTGAGCCAGGCGTACAGAAAAGGCGGGTCGGTGATCCGATCCGCCTTGAGGCTCGACAGAAAAGGGGGGTTGCGGAGACGGCAGGCTGGCTATCGCCAGCCTCAAGTCGGGGGGGCGTCGCCGCCTCCGCAGACATAGAACGACCTCCCCTGATCGGCGTTCCCGACTTTTCGAAAAATTTTTCGCCTCACCGGCGAACCGCGTCGCCAGGCATGCGCAACGGACCTCGGAACGGCGCCGTGCGCGAAACGTTGTTCTCGTGATCCCGCGACATCGCGGGGCGAATGGGGAGCGACGTGATGATCCGCGCCTATCAAGCCGCGCATGGCGGACTGGTCTTCGAAACCCAGCGTCGCCGCAGGCAAGCCCGGAGTTCACGCCTGCTCGCCGTGGCGGCGGTGCTGGGCATGGCGCTGGCGGTCGGGACCGTCCAGCATTTCGCCGCCGCCCAACTCGACGCCGGCCGCACGGCTCCGGCCGGGTGGAACGACGCGAAATAGGAGGCGCCCATGGCGACCGACATCAATACCGAGCATTCGCCGACCCTGAAGGCCACTCCCGCCCGCCAGGGCCGCTGGGGCCGCCACATCTTCTGGGTGCTGGTGATCTCGATCGTGCTGGCCGCCATCGCTCTCTTCGGCAGCTGGGGCATGCGCTCGGGCGAACTGGCCTCGGTCGAGGGCAACCGGGGCGCCAACACGCCGGCCGAAGCCCAGCAGGGCACGACCGAGCTGGCCTCGCCCAAGCAGGCCCCGCAGGAACAGACCGCGCCGGCCCACTAGCCGCGCGGGACTGGGGAAGGGCTCGCCACAGAAGCCCAATGGAAACGCACCAAAGAGAAGGCCCCGGCGATCGCTCGCCGGGGCCTTCGTCGTTTCGGGATCCGGCCCCGCCGTCAGGCGGCCTGACGGGTCCGGCGCGGGTGGAAGAACAGCGCCTGGCCGATCGCCGCCTTCACCGTCTCCGGCTGGAAGGGCTTGGTGATCAGGAAGGTCGGCTCCGGACGCTCGCCGGTCAGCAGGCGCTCGGGGAAGGCGGTGATGAAGATCACCGGCACGTCGAGGCGGGCCAGGATGTCCTTGACCGCATCGATGCCCGACGAGCCGTCGGCCAGCTGGATGTCGGCCAGCACCAGGCCCGGGGTCTTGCGGGCGACGGCGTCGACGGCCTCGCCGCGGGTGGCGGCGATGTCGATCACGTCGTGGCCCAGTTCACGCACCAGCGCCTCGATGTCGGCGGCGATGACCGGCTCGTCCTCGATAATCAGCACCTCGGTCGCCAGTTCGGCGTCGATCTCGGCCTGGGCGTCGGCGATCAGCCGCTCGACCTCGCCGAAGTCGCAGTCGAGAATCTGGGCCGCCTCAGTGGGCGTGAAGCCCTCGAGCGCGGTCAGCAGGAACGCCTGGCGCGAGCGCGGAGCGATGCGCAGCAGGCGCTGCGAGGCGTCGTCCGAGATATCGTCCCGGCGGGCTTCGAGCTGGGCGCCCGAGGTCAGCCAGATGGCGTGGAAGACGCGATAGAGCGCCACGCGCGGCGACAGCGCCGCGTCGAGCGAACGCTCGCCGGCGGCCAGCGCCTCCAGCGCCACCCGCACATAGTGGTCGCCGGTCGTCTGGTCGCCGGTCAGGGCGCGGGCGTAGCGGCGAACGTAAGGCAGGTGCGGCGCCAGTCGGGCAAGAAGACTCATGACCCCTCCCGTAGAGTGTCTTCGAAACAAAAAAGGCCTTCTGTCACGGCAAAGCTATGCCGTTCAGTCGAGTGCATAACGTGCCCTGCGCGAGGGCGGTTCCGCACCGATCCGAATTTTGGCAGTCTATGCTCAAGCTTATGGAACCCGATGCGGAATGTGGCGTTGACATCCAGCATTTACACATTCGGCCGCAGGGGGCGGACGCTGCGCACAACCGGCGTCGAGGACATGATCGAACACGTACCCATGGAAGATCAACGCAAGGGAGCCGCCTCGCTCGATGAGGCGCGGCTTCGGCAGCAGGCCATCGGCGTCAAGCTTCGGCAGATGTTCGACGAGGTGGTCAACGAGCCGGTCCCGGACGAATTCCTCGACATCCTGCGCAAGGCTGACAAGCCTTCGGGAGAGCGTTGAGCATGAGCGAAGCGCAAGTCGGCCGATCGCCCATCGATCCGGCCCGTGACGGGATCTTCAAGAAAGAACTCGTCACCCTCATCCCGCACCTGCGGGCCTTCGCGCGCACCCTCACCGGTGACCCGACGGCCGCGGACGATCTGGCGCAGGACGCCATGATGAAGGCCTGGGACGCGCGCGCCAGCTTCCAGCTGGGCACCAACATGAAGGCCTGGACCTTCATGATCCTGCGCAACCAGTTCTATTCGGAGAAGCGTCGCTCCTGGCGCCAGAGCCAGCTCGACCAGGAAGCCGCCGAGCGGACCCTGGTGGCCGTGGACGATCCCGAAGCCCCCGTGGCCCTGGACGAGCTGCGCATGAGCCTGGCCATGCTGCCGCCCGAGCAGCGCGAAGCGCTGATCCTGGTCGGGGCCGGCGGCTTCGCCTACGAGGAGGCGGCCGACATCTGCGGCTGCGCGGTCGGCACGGTGAAGAGCCGGGTCAGCCGGGCGCGCCGGGCCCTGCAGGCCATTCTCGAGTCGGGCGGCTATGACCGCGACGGCGGCGCCGCCGGCGACGCGATGCACGCCATCCTGGCCGATGCGGAGCGCCTGAGCACCCAGCGGTGAAGCGCGTGTACGGCCGCGCGGCGGAAGTCGTCGGCACGATCCGGATCCGGCTTGGTCTGACGCTGGTGGTGTTCCTGCTGCCGGTGCTGATCATCGGCGTGGTGCAGTCCTACCTGGCGTTCCGTTCCGACGGCGACTCCCGGCGGCAGAGCCTGGAGCTCGCCGCCGGCCACAGCGCCGCGACGGCCCGGGCCCGCATCGAGGCGGCCGGCGTGCTGCTCCAGACCCTGGGCCCCGGCTCGGTCGGGCTGGAGTGCGCCCGGCGGCTCGACGCGGTGAAGTCGCGCCTGCCCGGCTACGCCAACCTGATCCGCTTCGACGCCTATGGCCGCGTGGCCTGCGCCGCCGGCACCACGCCGCGCGACCCCGAGCGCGCGCAACGTCCCTGGTTCCTCGACCTGGCGGCGGGCGCCCACCTGGCGGTCGCGCCGGCGCCCGGCGCGGTCTATGCGGGCGAGCCCTCGGTGCTGACCGCCGTCCGCGCCGAGGACGGCGCCGGCGTGTTCGATGGAGCCATGGCCGCCGTCCTGACCCTGTCGAGCCTCAAGCCCCAGACCGCCAACCGCTTCCTGCCCGACGGCGCCGAGATCGGCCTGGCCGACGCGCGAGGGGGCATCTTTTCGGCCACCGATCCCAACGCCTTCGGCCCTTCGAACACGCACCTGCGCGAAGAGAGCCAGGCGGGCCAGAAAACGATCCTGTGGTCGGGAAAGGACGCGCAGGGGCGCCACCGCCTGTTCTCGGCCGCCCCGCTCGTCGAGGATGACGTCTTCGTAGTGCTGTCGGCCCCCGCGCCGGGCCTGATCTCGTGGGCGACCCTCAGTCCGATCTCGCGGCTGCTGCTGCCGCTGCTGGCCTTCGCCCTGGCCCTCGCCGGCGTCTTCTGGACCACCGAGCGCGAGGTGATCCGCTGGATCGTCTATCTGCGCCGGGTGGCGGCGATCTACGCCAAGGGCCGCTTCACGGTTCGCCCGGTCCAGGCCTCCGAGCGCGCGCCGCCGGAAATCCGCGAGCTGGCCAAGACCCTCGACGACATGGCCGCCGGCATCGTCCAGCGCGACGCCTCGTTGCGCGACAGCCTGGCCGAGAAGGACTCGCTGATGCGCGAGATCCATCACCGGGTGAAGAACAACCTGCAGATCATCACCTCGCTGCTGAACATGCAGCAGCGCGCCCTGACCGATCCGGCCGCGCGCACGGCGATGAATGACACCCGCCAGCGGATCACCGCCCTCGCCCAGATCTATCGCGCCCTCTACCAGGGGCCTGACCTCAAGCGGGTCGACCTGCGTCCGTTCCTCGAGGAGCTGACCGCCCTGCTGCTGGCCGGCGACATCAACGGCCAGGGCGCCGTGCGCACCGAGGTCCACGCCGATCCGCTGGTCATCGATCCGGACCGGCTGGCGCCGCTGGCCCTGTTCGCCGTCGAGGCCATCACCAACGCCCAGAAGCACGCCCTTTCCGAGCGCGGCGGCGTGCTGACCGTCGATTTCTTCGTGCGCGGGGAAGAAGCCGAACTGGCTATCGGCGACGACGGCCCCGGCGCCCCGGCCGGCCCCGGCGAAGGGGTGGGCCGCACCCTGATGACCGCCTTCGCCCGCCAGCTGCGCGGCCAGGTGAAGTTCGACGCCAGCCCGATGGGCGGCCTCCTCGTGCGGCTGGTGTTTCCGACGCCCCAGGCCCTGCCGCCGCCCCAGCATCAGGCCGGAACCTAGGCCGGCGGGCCACGTTTGCTCTGGGCAATCTCAAGCGCCCGTCAGGGCGAGCACCGGAGAACTCTCATGCGCAAGTTCGTCATCCTGGCCGCCCTCGCCGCCAGCCTCAGCGTCGCCGCCTGCAACACCGTCGAAGGCGCCGGCAAGGACGTCTCCTCGGCCGGCCAAGCCGTCAGCGACACCGCCCGCGACGCCAAAAACTAAGACGGGCCTCCCAGCCCGGACCGCAGGGCCCGCTCCGACCAGGAGCGGGCCTTTTGCCGTCATGGATCGCCCTGTTGCGGCGATGGCGCCGAACCGGCGCCGGCGCGTCTCGGATGCGCATCAAGCGTTGCAGGCCTGACAAGAACACCCCGGATTTCCTGTCGCGCGGGAGATAAGCCCGACAACCGGGCCGCCGATCCTGGCGGTCATGACGATCCCGGCCGCCCTTCCCGATCCCGCCCTGCCCCCGGTCTTCGTGCACAGCGGCTGGCGCTGTTCGAGCACCTATGTCTGGAGCCGCTTTCGCGCCCTGCTCGGCGTGCGGGCCTATTACGAGCCCTGGCACGAGCAGCTGGCGGCCCTGACCCCCGAGCGCATCGCCCGCGCAACCCCGCGCGCCAGCGGCCTGCGCCACCCCGGCGACGACGCCCCTTACCTCGCAGAGTTCACCGACCTGCTGGCGCCCGGCGGCGGCGTGGCCGGCTACCAGCCGCGCTTCGCCCTCGACGACTATTTCCTGCCGGCCGGCCAGCAGGACGCCGCCCAGACCGCCTATGTCGCCGGACTGGTCGGCCACGCCCAGGCCGCCGGCCGGACGCCGGTGCTGGCCTGTTGCCGCACCCTGGGCCGCATCGACTGGCTGAAGCGGCGGTTCGGCGGGTTCCACGTGGTGCTGATCCGCGATCCGCTGCAGCAGTGGCTGTCGTTCCACTCGCTGCGCAAGCGCCCCCGGCCGACCTATTTCGAGCTCTGCCAGTATGTCCTGCTGTCGGAAGCGGCCGAGGCCGGACCGCTGGCCCGGCGGCTGGGGCTGCCGACGCCCAGGGGCGGCGCGCTGGCCCAGCGCATCGCCGCCGTCCGCCGACGACTGAAGCGGGCCCCGGCGCGGGCGTCGTTCACCGCTTTTCTCGCGATCTACCTGCTGTCCTACCTGAAGGCCCTGCCGCAGGCCGACCTGGTCATCGACGTCGACCGCCTGGGTCAGGACGCCGATTACGCCGCCCGGATAACCGAGGCGCTGCGGGCCGGTTGCGGCCTGGCGCCCGACTTCTCCGACTGCCGCACGCCGGCCGCCCACGGCGAGGTCCCGGCCGCGCCCTACCGGCGGATCTCGCGACAGGTGATAGACGCCCTCGACGCGCGCGCCGCCCTGGCCGCACCGGGTCCGGCCGCCCTGCTGTTCGCCAAGCTGTCGAAGGCGATGGCTGACGCGCCCGAGCCGCCCGCCTCGATGCGGCGACGGCTGGCCGGCTGGGTCTCGGAAATGCTGGAAACCCTGGCGCCGCGCCGTCGGCGCCGGGCCAGGATCTAGGCCGCGGCGGCGCGGAAGGCCGGGTCGCGGGCGAACAGGCCAGGGCGTCCCGGCAGCGGCTGCAGGGCCTCGGTGACGCCCGCCAGGCTCTCGTTCTCGCCCAGCACCAGCAGGCCGTCCTCGGTCAGGCGGGCGGCCATGCTCTCGATCACCCGCCCGCGCACCGACGGGTCGAGGCCCGGCAGCACGTTACGCAGCACGATCAGGTCGAAGACACCCATGGCCGACAGGTCGGACACCAGGTTGATCCGCCGCCAGCGCACCGCCTGGCGGATGCGCGGCGAGATCGCCCAGGTCTCGTCCTGGTTCTCGAAATGCTTGATCAGCAACCGGATCGGCAGTCCGCGCTGCACCTCGAACTGGGTGTAAAGGCCGCTCTGGGCCTTCTCCAGGCAGCGTTCGGACAGGTCGGAGGCGAAGAACTCGAAGCGCACGCCCGGCTCCAGATCGCGCGCCTCGTCGGCGGCGATGGCCAGCGAGTAGATTTCCTGGCCGGTCGAGCAGGCAGCGCTCCACACCCGCACCGAGCCGTCCTTGCGGCGGCGCGACAGCTCCGGCATCGCCACGTCGCGCAGGAAGGCGAAGGTGGCGCGATCGCGGAAAAAGGCGGTCTCGTTGACCGTCAGGGCCTCGACCACCGCCCAGATCAGCCGCTCCTCGCGCTTGGCGCGCAGGGCCGCGATCAGGGCCTCGATCGACGAATAGCCCTCGCGCCGGGCCAACGGCGCCAGGCGGCTCTCGACCACGTACTGCTTGTCGGTCTCGACCCTGATGCCGGCGCGGGCGCGGCCCAGGGCCGCCAGCAGATCCATGTCCTCGGGGGTCATAGCAGGCCCGCCTCGGCGAACTTGGCGGCGATGATCTCGCCGTCGAAGGGCTTCATGATGTATTCGTCGGCGCCGCTGTCGAGCGCCAGGCGAATGTTGTCGACCTTGTTCTCAACGGTGCAGAACACCACCACCGGCGCGTCGCCGCCCGGCTCCTGGCGCAGGCGCTGCAGGAATTCCAGGCCGTTCATCACCGGCATGTTCCAGTCGAGCAGGACGGCGTCGGGCATGGCCGCGCGACACCAGGCCAGCGCCTCCATGCCGTCGGCGGCCTCGGCGATCTCGAAGCCGATATCCTCCAACGCACGGCGGGCCACCTTGCGGATCACCCGGCTGTCGTCGACGACGAGGCAGGTCTTCACGGCGCGCTCCAAATCGGCGAGCGCGTCAGGCGAAAGTGTGTGCGGTTTCGCCGACTGACGCGCTCCAAATCCTAGACCGACAGGATTGGCCGATCCGGGTTAAGGAGCGGTGACGGCGCGTAAAAACGTACGGTTCAGTCGAGCGCCGGAGTCCAGGCGGCGATGCTGACGCGCTCCTCGGCGACCTCGACGCCGATCTGGCCGCCGGCGGCGCGAACCACCGAGAACAGATAGGCCGCCTGCACCCACGGACCGCCCAGGCCCTCGCCCAGCGGCTCGCCCTTCAGGCCGGCCAGCACCTCGGGACGCAGGCGGGCGCGCGGGCCCACGGCGTCGGCGGTGATCGCCGTGCGGCCGTCGGCGACGACGGCGCGCAGCGTGGCCGAGCCGCCGGCCGGCAGGGCGCTGGCGGCGATCTGGGCGATGTTGAGCAGGGCGCGGGAGGCGGCCTTGTTCAGCGGCTGCGGCGCGATGTCCCAGGTCAGGTTCGGGCGGACGTGGGCGAAGACGCCCTGCTGGGCCAGCCGCTCCAGCTCGCGGGAGTCGAAGGACTCTGCCGATGCCGAGGCGCCGAAGGCCACGCGGGTGAACTGCAGCAGGTCGGCCAGCTTGCGGGCCGAGCTGCTGATCAGGCTCATGGCGTCGTCGCGCATGTCCTGGGCGCTGGGATCCTCCAGCAGGTCCAGGCCCGAGACGATGGCGCTGGCCGGGCTGATGAAGTCGTGACACAGCCGCGCGGCCACCAGGGCGGCGAAATCCGGGCCGTTGACGTCCAGCGAGGCGGCGGGCGCGGGCGAGGCGGGGGCGGCGGTGTCGGTCATGGCGCGATCTTTGGCGTGATTTGGGGCTTTGGCAAACGTCGCCGCGAAAACGGTTTCAACCAGGCCGCGCACAGATCGCCGCCGACGGATGCCGAAAACCGCTCACACTTTGGCGCGCCACGCTCTATCAGGGAGCCGTGATGGATCCGTTTCTCGAACCCGGCGTGCTGGTGCGCCATCCGGGCCAGCCCGACTGGGGCCTTGGCCAGGTGCAGTCCGTGACCGGCCATCGCGTCACCGTGAATTTCGAAGAGGCCGGCAAGCAGACGATCGACGCCCGCGTCGTGAGACTGGTCTTCGTCGGCGACGACCCCCGAGGACAAGCATGAGCTCCGCCCCCCTTCCGGCCGACATCGGACGCGACCTGGCCCGTATCGTCGAGGCCGCCGCCGAGGTGATCCTGCCGTTCTGGCGGACCGAGCTGGACGTCGTGCGCAAGGCCGACGAGAGCCCGGTGACCGAGGCCGACAAGGCCGGCGAGAAGGTGATCCTGGCCCTGCTGGCCGAGCGCTATCCCGACATTCCCGCCATCTCCGAGGAACATGCCTGCGAGTACGGCACGCCCGACCAGATCGGCCCGCGCTTCTTCCTGGTCGATCCGGTGGACGGCACCAAGGCCTTCGTGCGCGGCGATCCGAACTACACCGTCAATATCGGCCTGATCGACAACGGCGCGCCGGTCGCCGGCGCCGTCTGCGCCCCCGCCACCGGCGAGGTGTGGTTCACGGCCGACGGCGGCGTGGTCAAGCGCGAGGGGCCAAACGGCGCCGAGACGCCGGTGCGGGCGCGCGCCTGGCCCGAGGGGCAGGCCCTGGCCCTGGTCAGCCACACCATGAAGGAAGACAAGGCCACCGCCCTGGCCGACCAGTACGGCTTTTCCCTGCGCGCGCCGATGGACTCGTCGATCAAGCTGGCCCGCATCGCCGAGGGCGCGGCCGACATCTATCCGCGCCACGGGCCGACCATGGAGTGGGACACCGCCGCCGGTCACGCCCTGATCGTCGCCGCCGGCGGCCGCTTCACCACCCCGGAAGGCGAGCCCTTCACCTACGGCAAGGCCGACCAGGGCTTCCGGAACGGCTGGTTCGTCGCCCGCGGCGCCTGATACGCGAACGATACGTTGCATAATGGTCACGGTTGTCGCGTGCAGCGGCGACCGTGCTCCTCCTGCGACTGATTATTATTGCACCCCGGCAATTGCGAAAATAAGAACGCCTCGCAATTTCAGGACAGCGGCCGCGGATCCTCCCCCGCGACCCGAGCTGGGGTCTCTCGACAAGATGCATAAGCCTTCCTCGCCCGCCGCCGGCGTTCGCAGCCAAGCCCGCCGCGCCCTGGGCGCCGCCGCCGTCGCCGGCGTCGCTGGTCTCGCCCTGGCGCCCGCCGCCTTCGCCGCCGACGCCGACGCGCCGGTCGCCACCGCGCCGGGCTCGGCCGACGTGCAGGAAGTCTCCGGCGTCGCCGTCGACGCCCGCAAGGCCACCGACGTGCAGTCGGCCAAATACACCGCCCCGCTGGTCGACACCCCGCGCTCGATCACGGTGATCTCGAGCCAGATCATCGAGCAGACCGCGGCCACCTCGCTGACCGACATCCTGCGCACCTCGCCGGGCATCACCTTCGGCGCCGGCGAAGGCGGCCAGCCGCTGGCCGACCGTCCGTTCATCCGCGGCCAGGCCTCGGGCAACAACATCTTCGTCGACGGCATCCGCGACACCGGCGGCCAGACCCGCGAAGTGTTCAACCTCGAGCAGGTCGAAGTCATCAAGGGTCCGGACTCGGTCTACAGCGGCCGCGGCTCGGGCGGCGGCAGCATCAACCTGTCGACCAAGTCGCCCAAGGCCCGCAACTTCGCCAGCGGCTCGGCCGCCGTCGGCACCGACAACTATCTGCGCGCCACCGCCGACGCCAACTACACCTTCGCCGACAACGCCGCCTTCCGCCTGAACCTGATGGCCACCAAGGGCGACACCCCCGGCCGCGACGCGGTCGGCTTCGAGCGCTGGGGCATCGCCCCGTCGCTGGCCTTCGGTATCGACACCGACACCCAGGTGACCCTCAGCTACTACCACCTGGATACCGACCAGGATCCGGACTACGGCATCCCGCTGATGACCAAGCGCACCTGGGGCGTGGCCGGCACCGACACCCGCACCAAGCCGGTCAGCGGCATCCTCGACGTCTCGCGCGACGCCTATTACGGCCTCGACCGCGACTTCATGAAGACCAAGGCCGACATCGGCACCCTGGCGATCCGCCACAAGATCAGCGACAACCTGTCGGTCCGTCAGGCCATCCGCTACTCCAAGACGGTCAACGACTACGTCGTCACCAACCCGGGCGACGGCGGCGCCGCGCAGTTCGTGGCCGGCGAATGGTGGATGAAGCGGGGCACCAAGTCGCGCCTGAACCCGACCACCACGATCGCCGCCGTCACCGACATCAGCGGCCAGTTCAACCTCGGTTCGCTCAAGAACAGCTTCAACGCCGGCGTCGAGCTGTCGCGCGAGAAGAACGAGAACTCGAGCTACCTGATCTACACCACCAACGGCTCGGCCTGCCCGACCGGCTTCACCAACAACGTGACCACCGCCGGCGTGGGCGACTGCACCCGTCTGTACGCCCCGAACCCGAACGACTCCTGGCAGGGCGTGATCAACAAGGGTCCGGTCTCGAACTCGGTCACCAAGTCGGCGGCGATCTACGCCTTCGACACCGTGACCATCACCGAGAAGCTGCTGCTGAACGTCGGCGCCCGCTATGACAGCTACGAGACCCGCGGCCTGAACCAGACCGTGGCCGCCAGCAGCAACGGCGTGGCCACCTCGATCACCCTGCTGCAACTGCCCAAGGCCAGCTGGGACTTCTTCAACTACCAGGTCGGCCTGAACTACAAGCCGACCCAGTCGAGCAGCATCTACGCCTCGTACGCCACCTCCTCGACGCCGCCGACCATCCAGGGCGGCGACCAGAACACGGCGGCCACCGCGGCCCAGGAAGTGCTGGATCCGGAAGACACCACCAGCATCGAGCTCGGCGCGAAGTGGAACCTGTTCGGCGACCAGCTGGCGCTGTCGGGCGCGGTCTTCAAGACCGAGCGCAAGAACGCCCTGATCCTCGTCGCCCAGAACAAGTCCGAGCAGGTCGGCGAGACCCAGGTGAAGGGCCTCGAGCTGGGCATCTCCGGCAAGATCACGCCCAAGTGGCAGGTCTTCGGCGGCTACACCTACATGGACAGCGAACTGGTTCGCGGCGCCGTGACCGTCGTCAACGCCAACACCGGCGAGACGGCGATCAACGTCAACACCGGCGACCCGCTGGCCAACACGCCGAAGAACACCTTCAGCCTGTTCACGACCTACCGCGTGCTGCGTCCGCTGACGATCGGCGGCGGCGCCTACTACGTGTCGAAGACCTTCGGCGGCAACCAGGGCGGCGCCGGCGGCGGTACGAACCGCATCTACATCCCGTCCTACACCCGCTACGACGCCTTCGTCTCGTACCAGGTCAACGACAAGGTCGACCTGCAGCTGAACGTCCAGAACCTGACGGACGAACGCTACATCCTGCGCACCAACGGCGTGCACCATGCCGACCCGGCGCCGGCCCGCCAGACCATGCTGACGCTGAACGTCCGCTACTGATCCCCTTCGCCTCGGCGAACGATCGACTGAAGACCCCGCCCGGAGCGATCCGGGCGGGGTTTTTGCTTTGTCGGCCTCCCCTGGCGCGATTTTCGTCCCGGGCAAAGCGAACGGCGCTAGATTTCTCGCGCTCAGCGCGCCGGCGCCAACCTTAAGTTTACCCTTGGTCGCGACAATCCGCCTCACCTTCCGCCGGGAGCTGGGATGTCCTCGCCGCGCTCGCCAGACACGCCGCCCGCGCCTCTGAGCCAGGCCGAGAGCGCGCAATGGTTCTTCGAGAACGCCCACGACCTGTTCGCAGTCGTGGCCGAGGGGCGTTTCGCCACCGTCAATCCCGCCTGGACCCGCCTGACCGGCTGGACCGCCGCCGACCTGATCGGCCAGCCGCCCCTGAAGTTCGTCGATCCCGCCGACCACCACGAGCTGCTGGAATCCGGCAAGGTGATCCAGGGCATGGGCGGGGCGGTGTTCCGCGTCCGCATGATCTGCAAGGACGACCGCCGCATCTGGCTCGAGGCCCACGCGCGCCTGGGCCCGGCCGGCGAGATCGTCGGCACGCTGCGCGACGTCTCGGCCGAGGTCGCCCGCAAGGCCGAACAGGCCGTTTCCCGCCGCACCCGCGAGATGCTGGCCTCGGCCGCCGGGGTCGGCGTGTGGAGCTTCGATCCCGTCGCCGACCGCATCGAGTGGTCGAGCGACATTCTCAGCCTCACCGGTCTGCGTCCCGAGGAAGTGTCGACGCCCGAGGCCTTCTACGCCCGGCTCGACGAGCCCGAGCGCGGTCGCGTGCGCGCCACCTTCGCCCGCGCCGTGCGCACCGGCCAGGGCGGCACGATCGAGCACCACATGCGCGGGGCCACCGGCCAGAAGTTCGCCTTCCGCGCCACCTTCCAGACCGAGCCGCGGCCCGGCGGCGTCTTCGCCCTGCGCGGCATCTCGCAGAACATCACCGACGTCGCCCGCGACCGCGACCTGGCCCGCTGGGGCGAGGAGAAGGCCCGCAAGCTGGTCGAGGGCGCGCCCTTCGCCGTGGCCCTCTACGACCGCGAACTGCGCCTGACCGTGGTCAGCCCACGCTTCCTCGACATCTTCCAGGCCACCGAGGCCGAGGTCATCGGCAAGTCGCTGCACGAACTGACCTACGGCGTGCGCAAGCGCTTCGTCGCCGCCGTCGAGCGCGCCCTGACCGGCCAGACGGTCGTCCGCCGCGAGGACAGCCTGACCGACGGGCACGGCCGCGAGCATCGCCTGCGCTGGGAGGCCCGCCCCTGGCGCGACGCCACCGGCGCCATCGCCGGCGTCATCACCTACATGGACGACGTCACCGCCCTGACCGAGGCTCGCCGCGAGGCGCGCGCCAACGCCCGGCGACTGAAGACCGCCCTGGGCGCGGCCCAGGCCGGGGTCTACGAGATCGACCACGTCGAAAAGACCTTCTGGGGCTCGCCGGAGTTCCACCGCATCCTGGGCCAGCGCATCACCTTCGACGACGTGCGCCAGGCGATCTGGCCGATGATCCGCTCCGAGGACGTGGCGGCCGTCTACGCCGCCGGCGCCGTCGGCCGCTGGGGCGAGCGGGCCTTCGACGCCCGGGTGGTGCGCCCCAACGGCGAGGAGCGCTGGATCCGCCTGTTCCACGAGATCCGTCGCGACGCCTCGGGCCGGGTCAGCAAGGCCTACGGCCTGGTGCTCGACATCGACGAGCAGAAGCGCGCCGAACTGGCCCTGGTGGAGGCCGAGCGCGCCGCCCAGGCCGCCAACGAGGCCAAGGCCCAGTTCCTGGCCAATATGAGCCACGAGATCCGCACGCCGATGAACGGGGTGCTTGGGGTCATCCACCTGCTCAAGCGCCAGGGCCTGTCGGCCGAAGCCGACCACCTGCTGGGCGAAGCCCTGGCCTGCGGGCGCATGCTGTCGACCCTGCTGGACGACATCATCGACTTCTCGCGCATCGAGGCTGGTCGCCTGGACGTGGCTCCCGAGCCGATCGACCCGGCCGACCTCGTCCACAGCGTCGCGCGCCTGCTGCGCGCCCAGGCCGAGCACAAGGGTCTGGCCCTGGTGGTCGACGCGCCGGACCACGGCGTCGTGCTGGCCGACCCGACCCGCCTGCGCCAGGCCCTGTTCAACCTGGTGGGCAACGCCGTGAAGTTCACCCTGTCGGGCTCGGTCTCGCTGCGCCTGCGGCGGGCGGACGGAGACAGGCTGGTGTTCGAGGTTTCCGACACCGGCGTGGGCATTCCGCAGGAAGCCCAGCAGCGCCTGTTCCAGCGCTTCCAGCAGGCCGACGCCAGCACCACCCGGCGGTTCGGCGGTTCGGGCCTGGGCCTGGCCATCACCCGGCGCCTGGCCCAGATGATGGGCGGCGAGGTCGAGTTCAGCTCGGTCGAGGGCGAGGGCTCGACCTTCAGCCTGTCGATCAGCGCCCCGCCGGTGCAGACGGCGCCGCGCGACGAGGCCGCAGGCGACAAGATGCTGGAGGGCCTCAAGGTGCTGGTCGTCGAGGACAACCCCACCAACCGCATGGTCGCCCGCCGGATCCTGGAGATGCTGGGCGCCGACGTCGAGACGGCCGAGGACGGGCTGTCGGGCGTGGAGGCGGCGATGCGCGGCTTCGACCTGATCCTGATGGACGTGCAGATGCCCGGCGTCGACGGCCTGGAGGCCGCCCGCCGCATCCGCGCCCTGCCCGGCCCGATCGGCGCCACCCCGATCGTGGCCCTGACCGCCAACGTCCTGGCCCACCAGAGGGCAACCTATCTGGCGGCCGGCATGAACGGCGTGGCGGCCAAGCCGATCTCGCCCACCGCCCTGCTGGCCGAAATCGTCCGGGTGGCCGAAGCCGCCGGCGCCGCCGAGACCGCCGCCGCCTGACGACGCGGAACGACCGGCGCCCTTTTCAGCGACCAGCGTTACGGTCTAATCCTCCTGCCAACCAGGGGGATCCGCATGACGGACACGACAGCCGGCGCCGATCAGAAGAAGGGCGCGTCGATGCGCACGGTGGTGGCGGCCTCGTCGGCCGGCACGGCCTTCGAGTGGTACGACTTCTTCATCTTCGGCAGCCTGGCCCAGGTCATTTCCAAGACCTTCTTCACGGGCCTGTCCGACACCGCCGGCTACGTGGCGGCCCTGGCCCTGTTCGGGGTCGGCTTCGCCTTCCGGCCGCTGGGCGCCCTGGTGTTCGGCAAGATCGGCGACCAGGCCGGCCGCAAGGGGGCGTTCCTGGCCACGGTGTTGCTGATGGGCGGAGCCACCTTCGCCATCGCCCTCCTGCCCACCTTCCAGCAGGCAGGGATCATCGCCCCGATCCTGCTGATCATCCTGCGCTGCGTGCAGGGCTTCGCGCTGGGCGGCGAGTACGGCGGCGCGGCGATCTACGTGGCCGAGCACTCGCCGCCCGGTCAGCGCGGCCGGGCGACCTCGTGGGTGCAGAGCTCGGCGTCGCTGGGCCTGTTCGCGGCGCTGCTCGTCATCCTGGCCACCCGCTGGCTGCTGGGCGCCCTGGTGGGCCCGGACGCCTTCGACGCCTGGGGCTGGCGCATCCCCTTCGCCGTCTCGATCGGCCTGCTGGCGGTCTCGGTGTGGATGCGCCTGAAACTCAGCGAAAGCCCGACCTTCGCCAAGATGAAGGAGGAGGGCGCGGCGTCCAAGGCGCCCTATGCCGAGGCCTTCGGCCAGTGGAAGAACCTCAAGCTGGTGCTGCTGGCCTTCTTCGCCGTCATGTCGGCGCAAGGGGCGGTCTGGTACACCACCTTCTTCTACATCCAGACCTTCATGGAGAAGTTCCTCAAGGTCGCCCCCGGCACGATCAACGCCCTGATGATGGCGGCCGCGGCGGTCAGCGCGGTGCTGTACGTCGTGTTCGGCGCCCTGTCGGACAGGATCGGCCGCAAGCCGGTGATGCTGGGCGGCATGGCCCTGGCCCTCGTCTTCTACTTCCCCGGTTTCCACCTGCTGGAAAAGGCCGCCAACCCGGCACTGGCCGAGGCCTCGGCCCGTGCGCCGGTCAGCGTCACCGCCGATCCGGCCGACTGCGCCCTGCAGTTCGACCCCATCGGCAAGGCCGCCTTCGTCTCGTCCTGCGACATCGCCAAGAGCGCCCTGGCCAATGCGGGGGTCTCCTACGCCAACCACGCCGGCCCGGCCGGATCGCCGGCGATCATCCAGGTGGGCGAAACGCGCATCGTCTCCAGGAGCGCCACAGGCCTGCCGGCCGCCGAGGCCAAGGCGGTCAAGACCGCCGGCGAGGCCGCCATCAAGGCGGCGCTGGCCGAGGCCGGCTATCCCACCGCCGCCGATCCGGCGCGGATGAACCTGCTGGGCGTATTCGGCGTGCTGCTGGTGTTCGTGGTCGGAGCCACCGCCCTTTACGGCCCGCTGGCCGCCGCCCTGGTCGAGCTGTTCCCGACCCGCGTGCGCTACACCGCCCTGTCGCTGCCCTATCATATCGGCACGGGCTGGATCGGCGGCTTCGTGCCGTTCAGCGCCTTCGCCATCGTGGCGGCAGTAGGCGATATCTACGCCGGGCTCTGGTACCCGGTGATCTTCACCCTCATCAGCGTGCTGGTGACGGCGTTCCTGCTGCCGGAGACGAAGAACCGGTCGCTGGATTGAGGCGACCAAAAAGAACCTCTCCCTCTGGGAGAGGGGAATTTCTAGTGATCCGTCGCCCGGGCGAGCTTCCAGCGGATCTTGGCGCCCTTTTCGGCGCGGACCTGGCTCTTTAGCACGATCACCCCGGCCTGGCGGGCATGGCCGTGGTCGAAGTGGGGGGCGGCCAAGACCGCGACGTCGGGCGCGTCGTTGCGCAGCCACCAGCCGACGTTGGACGGCCCCTTGATGAGTACGCTCTTGCCGTCGCGCGCCAGCGAGGCGCGGGCGTTGGGGTGCAGGTGGAAGCTGATCTTGAACGGGTGATAGCGGCGCGGGCCGTCGAGCTTGGCCTCGGCCATCGGGATCAGGCTGTCCTCGCCCCGCAGCTCGTCGGCGGCCAGATCCAGGAACAGGCGGCGGGCGTGCTTGAGCCCCAGGCGCCGCCAGCCGTCGTGCACGATGTCGAGCCACACCCCCTGCTCGCCGTCATGGCGGCGGGACTCGACGCTGGTCGCGCCGTCGACCAGCCAGGGGCCCAGCGCCGCGGCCCGGAAGCCCGACAGCGGCCGCCCGGCCGAGCCCTCGCCCACCGACACCGTCGAGGCCGCGTCGGAGAGACGGAAAGCCTGGGCGTTGGCCGCCTCGGGGCTCCAGCCGCTGGAGGTGATCAGCCGGTCCTTGCCGCAGACGATCTCCAGCGCCGCCGGCTGGGCGCAGGCCGCCCGGCTGAGCGCGCCGATCGGCGGCGCGCCGGCGTCGGCCAGCACCTGGATCGTACCGCCCTGCATCTTCTGGAAGCCGGCGTGCGGCATGTCCATCGGCGGCCGAGGACCATGATCGTCATGGGCCAGGGCGGCGGCGATGCGAGTCGGCTCGACGGTCTCGCCACCGTGGAAGGCCGCCAGCTTGCCGTCGGCCAGGGTGAAGAAGCGCAGGCCCGACGACAGCCGGTCGATGGCCCGGCTGACCCCCTCGGGGGTCGGCCGGCCGCGCTGGCCCAGGGCGTCGTCGAGGGTCAGCAGGTCGAACAGGAGCTCCAGCCCGGCCTCGGGCGAGCGCGAGGCGTGGCCGCCGTCGGCCAGGACGATGGCGTCGATCTCGCGGGCGACGCGGCGCAGGCCCTCGGCCATCAGCCGGTCGGCCGCCTTGCCCACCAAGGCCGCGCCGGCCACCGCGACCACGATCGCCCGCTCCAGGGCGCGGTCGGGGGCGTCGGAGGCCTTCATCAGCTGGCGGGCGCCGCGGGCGATGTCCAGCGCCAGGGCGGCGCTCTCGGCGTCCGAGGCGCCGGGCGACAGGGTCTTGGCCGCGCAGGCCAGGTGGAAGGTGCGGCGCTCCAGGCACTCGCCCGACCACGAAAAGCCGTTCCAGGTTCCGAACACCCGGCGCCAGTCCTGGATCAGGCGCAGGGCCCGGCGTGCGCCCTCGGGGCCATGCACCAGCAGTCCCGGCAGCCAGTCGAAGCGGTGCAGCGCCACGGCGAAGGCGCGCGAGGGGCTCGGGGTGTCGAAGGGGTCGCCCTCGGCGCCGACCTTCAGGCTCTCGTCGTGCAGGGTCAGCACGCCGTCCAACAGCTGGCGCCCGCGCTGGGCGTCGACGGGACGGGGATCGTGCGGCCGGCCCGACAGGCCGACGGGGCGCGGGGCGGTGATCACGGCGCGGTGCGGCGGCGAGCCGAACCACTCGCGCTCGACGGCCGCGCGGGCCGAGGCGGCGATCGACCGCGACAACACGACTCCGCGCCGCAGGGGACGCCCGGCGGGCCTGGAGGCGGAGGGCGAGGCGGGCGCGCCGTTCATGCGGTGGCGTCAGTCCCCTTTGAGCGCGCGGATGTTGGCGGCGTAGGCGTCCGGGCCGCCCTTGAACACCGCCGAGCCGGCCACCAGAGCCGTGGCGCCGGCGGCCACGCATTGCGGCGCGGTGACCGGGGTCACGCCGCCGTCGACTTCCAGGATGATGTCCAACCCTTGCGCATCGATCAGCTTGCGCAGGGCTTCCACCTTGCGCAGCTGGCCCGGGATGAAGCTCTGGCCGCCGAAGCCGGGGTTGACCGACATGACCAGCACTAGGTCGACGTCCTCGAGGATCCATTCGACGTGGTCGAGGCTGGTCGAGGGGTTGAACACCACCCCGGCCTTTGCGCCCAGCTGGCGGATGCGCTTCAAGGAGCGGTGCAGGTGCGGGCCGGCTTCCGGGTGGATGCTGATGATGTCGGCCCCGGCCTCGCGGAAGGCTTCCAGGTAGGGATCGGCCGGGCTGATCATCAGGTGCACGTCGAACGGGATCTTGGCGTGCGGCCGGATGGCTTTGACGATGTCGGGACCCAGCGTGATGTTCGGCACGAAATGGCCGTCCATGACGTCGACATGCACCCAGTCGGCGCCGGCCGCCTCGATGGCGGCCACTTCGGCGCCCAACTTGGCGAAGTCGGAGGCGAGGATCGACGGGGCGATGATCGGCGCGGTCATAGTATCCCTGAATTACCGGTCAAAGGCTCAAGCTACAAGCGAGTGAAAGCCGGGTTTGGCTCCCTTGCTCTACTTCGCCTTCACGAAACGGGCCGCGAAGAAGCCGTCCTGGCCGCCTTCGCGATGATGGGGCAGCAGGCGCAGCGTCCCGCGGGCGGTCAGGCTGGCCTCCGGAGCGCCGCCCTCGCCGGCCGCGATCGGGGCCAGCGAGAAGTCCGGATGGCGCGCGAGGAAGGCCTCGACCTGGGCCTCGCCCTCCTCCGGCTCCAGCGAGCAGACGCAGTAGACGAGGCGGCCGCCGGGCGCTGTGCGCTTCGCCGCGCTGTCCAGCAGGGCCGACTGCACGGTCGCCAGGCTGGCCACGTCGCCCGGGCGCGCGGCCCACAGCACGTCGGGATGGCGGCGGAAGGTGCCGGTGGCCGAGCACGGGGCGTCCAGCAGCACGGCGTCGAAGGTGCGCTCGTCGGCCCAGGTCGCGGCGTCGGCGGCCACGACCTCGGCCTCCAGGCCCATGCGCGCGAGGTTCTCGCCCACGCGCTTGAGGCGGGCGGCCGAACGGTCGACGGCCACGACCTTGGCGCCGGCGGCGGCCAACTGCAGGGTCTTGCCGCCCGGAGCGGCGCAGAGGTCGACCGCGGTCTCGCCCGGCTTCACGTCCAACAGGCGCGCGGGAATGGCGGCGGCGGCGTCCTGCACCCACCAGCTCCCCAGCTCGAAGTCGGGCCAGCCGGCGACGTCGCCACGACGGCGGGTGCGCAGGGTGTCGCCCGGCAGGACCTCGGCCTCCAGGGCCTCGGCGAGCGCCGCAAGATCGGTCCCGGGCTTCACGGAAAGGTCGGTGGCCGGTTCCTCGGCCACCACGGCGGCCAGGGCGCGGGCGTCGTCCTGGCCCCAGGCGGCGGTCCAGCGGGCGAACAGCCACGGCGGCACCAGCGCGGCAGGATCGTCGGCCGGCGCGCCGTCGCGCAGCAGACCGCGCAGCACGGCGTTGACCAGGCCCTTGAACGGACGG
Source organism: Caulobacter sp. FG7 (assembly GCF_057808875.1). Classification (NCBI taxonomy): domain Bacteria; kingdom Pseudomonadati; phylum Pseudomonadota; class Alphaproteobacteria; order Caulobacterales; family Caulobacteraceae; genus Caulobacter; species Caulobacter sp. FG7. The sequence continues at coordinate 8,944 of NZ_JBMDIW010000007.1, read as the reverse complement.
CTGGCCTTGTTGGCGCCGGCCAGCTCGACGCTGGTGGCCACGGCCGCGAAGGCGGGCACGTCGAGGAAGAAGGCCTGGGTGGCGCCCAGGCGCAGCAGGTTGCGCACGCGCGGCGGCGGCTCCTTGCTGAGCTTGGCGGCGAGAGCCCGGTCGACGGGTCCCAGGCGGCGCAGGGCGGCCATGGCGAGGGCGCGCGCGAAGGCGCGCTCACGCGGCTCCAGGGCGCGGAAAGCGTTGGTCGTCGCGGCCTCGTCGAGGCCGCCGCGGCGCGAAAGGGCCGCGTCGAGTAGGGCGAGGGCCGCTTCCCGGGCGGGAAGGCCGTCGTTAAGTTCCTGAGTCACCGCCCCGCCGTGCCCCGCAATGAGCGCGAGCGCAAGCCCCTTGGATGATTGATCGACGCTTGCGTGCTATGAAACACCATGTCCGACGATCTTTCTTCCCCGTTTTCCGAGGTTCAGGACCCTGAACTGGCCCGCCTGGGCGCCGCGCCCGGCAAGGATCTGAGCCCCGCCGCCCGCCGCGCGCTGGAAGAGGCCGCCGCCCGCCGCGACGCCGAAGTCGCCGCCTTGCCCGCCGAAAAAGGCGGCCGCGACGGCCCCGAGCCCACCCGCTTCGGCGACTGGGAGCGCAAGGGCGTAGCGGTGGATTTCTAGAAACGAGATGCTCCCCCTGAAGGGGGAGCTGTCGCGAAGCGATTGAGGGGGGTGTCGCCTGTGAGGCAGCATCCGCTTTCACGTCTGCAGGAACTTCCCCCTCCGGCCCTGCGGGCCACCTCCCCCTTCAGGGGGAGGATCCTGGGGATCAGGCCTTCGGCTTGCGCGGAGCAGCAGGCTTCTTGGCCGGAGCCTTGGCCGCGGCAGCCTTCGGCGCCGGCGCAGGCTTTTCGGCAGCCGGAACCGCAGCGGCGACGGCCGGCTTGGCCAGCAGGTCGCGGATCTCGGTCAGCAGCTTTTCTTCCGGCGTCGGAGCGGCCGGGGCCTCGGGGGCCGGTTCGGCGGCGTCGGCGCGGCGGATCTGGTTGACCAGCTTGACCAGCAGGAACACCACAGCCGCGACGATGAAGAACTGGATCAGGGTGTTGATGAAGGCGCCGTATTGGATGGCGACCTTCTCGATCGCCTCGGTGGCCGGATCCTCGGCGCGCAGCACCCATTCCAGCTTCGAGAAGTCGAGCCCGCCGGTCAGCAGGCCGATCGGCGGCATGATCACCTGGTCGACCAGGCTCTTGACGATGCCGTTGAAGGCCGCGCCGATGATGACGCCGACGGCCAGGTCGATGACGTTGCCGCGGGCGATGAACTCGCGGAATTCCTTGACGATGCTCATGCGCAAAACCCCTCGTGGCTAACCGGAACGCCGAAAGGCTGAGCCGGTTCGCCTAAAGGGGCAAGAGAGTCGGCCGGCCGACTACTCGGCGTTCAGGCGGGCGCGCAGTTCCTTGCCGCTCTTGAAGAACGGCACGTGCTTGGCGCGGACGTCGACGGTTTCACCCGTGCGCGGGTTGCGACCGGCGCGAGCGGGACGCGAACGGACCGACAGGGCCCCGAAGCCGCGCAGCTCGACGCGACCGCCGGCCTCCAGCGCGTTGATCATCCGTTCGAGGATGACGCCGACCACGCGCTCGACGTCCTTCTGCGTCAGGTGCGGGTTTTCGTTCGCGAGCCTGGCGATGAGTTCGGACTTGATCATCGATATCCCCTGCGCCGAGGGAGCGGCGCGCCGCGACCTTTGCCCAAGCAGGCCGGAATCTTCAAGGAAAAGGTTGCGAGCCGTTATCTAAAGGCCCTTCGGCGCCCTGACGATCTCCACGTCGTAGGCGGCCTTGCGGATGGCGGCGTTGGCCGCCTCGACCTGGACGAACGGCAGCTCGCGGGCCTCGCTGCGGCTGACCGTCTCGAAGCGGGCGACGCCGTCGGTCACCTTGGCCGACTTGGTGACGTGGTAGCCGGTGGCGGCGTCCTCGCCGTTGACGCCCTTGACGGTGAAGCCCTCGCCCTTGCCCGGCAGCACCACCTCCATCGTCGTCCGGGCATAGGCCGGATAACGCAGGACGAAGGGCGCGTCGGCGTTGGGCCCCGGCTCGCGACGCGGGAAGGTCGTTCCGCGCCCCTCGCCGCCGCCCAGCTTCAGTTCGCGCACGCCGAGGTCGTCGTTCAGGCGCCATTCCGGCGTGCTGGTCCCGCTCATCACGACCTTCAGCTCGCCGTCTTCGGCCTTCGTCCAGTCGACGGTCTCCAGCGTGATCCAGCTGGAGGTCTTGGAGATGCTCTGCTTGAGCGCGCGCTCGACATCGGCCTTGGGCGCGGTTTCCAGCGAACGGCTGAAGGCCCGGGCCGCGTCGCCGCGCATCAGCATCTCGACCCGCACCGGCGCAGGCTTGTCGAGCCCGGCGGAGGCGTCGATGTGCAGCTTGGTCTCGGTCTGGGCCTGGCTCAGCGGCGGCTGCTCGATCGGTTCCAGGCCCGCGCCCTTGGCGCGCACCGGCAGGGCCCAGCGGAAGCTCGGCGGACGCATCTGGTCGAGGCCGCCCTTGTCGCCGGAGCGCGTGCCGTCCAGCCAGTAGCTCTTACCGTCGATGCGGGCGCGCACGATGATGTGGTTGAACTGGCCGGCGGCGGCGACCCGCTCGTCCATGCCGTCGCCGCTGGTGGTCGAGACGATGGCCGGCTCGGCGTCCACGCCCAGGCCGCGCAGCAGGGCCAGCAGCAGCACCGTCTTGCCCTTGCAGTCGCCGAAGCGCCGCGCCCAGGTCTCGTCGGCCGGCGCGGGACGATAGCCGCCGTCGCCCATGCTGAGCGCCAGGTAGCGGGTCTTGTCCTCGACCAGTTGCAGCGCGGCGAAGGTGCGTTCCTTGGGGTCCTTGGTCTGGGCGGCGATGCGGGCGATCTCGGCCCGCACCGGCGAATCCGGCGCCAGCTGCGCGGCCTTGTCGTAGAGGGGATACATGCGCCGCGAGATCTCGGCCCAGTCGGCATAGGTCGAGGCCTGCAGCTCGCCCACCCGCAGGAAGCGCAGCGGCGCGCCGGCCGGGGCCTTCGGCGCCTCGGCGTCGGTCAGGTCGACGCTCAACCGCGTGAAGCCGCCCGCCTTGGCGACCGTCGGCTGCGGGAAGCCGGTCGTGGCCTTCCAGATCACCGGATTGTCCTGCGGCCACTCGATGCGCACCCGGTAGCGGCCGATCTTGTCGCCCCAGCCCATGCGCTCGAAGGTCTGGCCGCGGTTGTCGAGCAGCGGCTCGGTGCGGTGGACGGTGTAGGCCCAGTCGACCACGTCGCCGACCTGCAGGTCCTTGATCTGGACGCTGGCGGTCAGGCGGCCGTCGAGCATGGCCCGCTCGAGATTGGTCTCGCGGCGGATCACCAGCACGTCCTTGCCGCCCTGCAGGAGGTCGATGACCTGGTCGCCGCGGCGGATGGCCAGGGTGTGCAGGGTGACCGTCTCGGCGGTCGGGTTCCACGACACCGCGCGCGAGCCGGAACCCGACAGCCCCTCGGTCTTCACGATGCGGACGACCCGTCGGTTGTAGAAGGTCCCGCCCGAGCGCTCGAGCCGGGTCTGGCTGTCGTCGAGCAGCACCTGGGTGGCGGGGGTCTCGGGTCCGGGCTGGATGGCGGGGATGGCCGCGACGTCCACCCAGGCGGCGGGCGCGGCGTAGACGGGCTTGTCGGCGGCGGCGGCGTGGCCGGCCCACATGGCGGCCATGGCGGCGGCCGGAAGCACCAGCGCGGAAGACTTGAACATGGGGCGCCCCTGCCAACTACTCAGACAAGCGGGACCATACAATCCCAGGGCGCAGGGCCAAGAGTACGCGCAAAAGAAAAACGGCGGTCGGATTGCTCCGACCGCCGCCTGTCTTCAGCTTAAACCCGTGAGGGAGAAAGCTTAGTCCTTCGTGGCGCGCTCGCGCAGAGCGGCGCCCAGGATGTCGCCCAGCGAAGCGCCGGAGTCCGACGAGCCGAACTGCTCGATGGCTTCCTTTTCTTCGGCCATTTCCAGCGACTTGATCGACAGCGAGACGCGGCGAGCAGCCTTGTCCACGTTGGTGATCTGAGCGTCGACGCGGTCACCCACGGCGAAGCGCTCGGGGCGCTGTTCCTGACGATCGCGCGACAGGTCCGACTTGCGGATGAAGGCGGTCATCGGGGCGTCGTCTTCACCGAAGCGGACTTCGATGCCGCCCGAGGTGACTTCCGTGACGGTGACGGTCACGGTCTGGTTCTTGCGGAAGGTGTCGCCCGACATCGGGTCGCCAGCCAGCTGCTTGATGCCCAGCGAGATGCGTTCCTTCTCGATGTCGACGTCGAGAACCTTCGCCTTGACCACGTCGCCCTTCTTGTAGCGAGCCATGGCTTCTTCGCCGGCGACGCTCCAGTCGATGTCCGACAGGTGCACCATGCCGTCGATGTCGTTGTCGAGGCCGACGAACAGACCGAATTCGGTCGCGTTCTTGACTTCGCCTTCGACGGTCGAACCGATCGGGTGAGCCTCGACGAAGGCTTCCCACGGGTTGGCCAGGGCTTGCTTCAGGCCCAGCGAGACGCGGCGCTTGGACGGATCGACGTCCAGGACCACGACGTCAACTTCCTGCGAGGTCGACACGATCTTGCCGGGGTGGACGTTCTTCTTGGTCCACGACATTTCCGACACGTGCACCAGGCCTTCAACGCCGGCTTCCAGCTCCACGAAGGCGCCGTAGTCGGTAATGTTGGTGATGCGGCCGGTGAACTTGGCGCCGACCGGGTACTTGGCTTCAACGCCATCCCACGGATCCGACTGCAGCTGCTTCATGCCGAGGCTGATGCGCTGGGTGTCCGGGTTGATCTTGACGATCTGGACCTTCACGGTGTCGCCCACGGCGAGCACCTGGCTCGGGTGGTTGACGCGCTTCCAGCTCATGTCGGTGACGTGCAGCAGGCCGTCGATGCCGCCCAGGTCGACGAACGCACCGTAGTCGGTGATGTTCTTGACGACGCCTTCGCGGATTTCACCCTCTTGCAGCTGCGACACCAGTTCGGTGCGCTGCTCGGCGCGGGCTTCTTCCAGGATGGCGCGACGCGAGACGACGATGTTGCCGCGCGGACGGTCCATCTTCAGGATGGCGAAGGGCTGTTCCTTGCCCATCAGCGGGCCGACGTCGCGGACCGGACGGATGTCGACTTGCGAGCCCGGCAGGAAGGCCGAGGCGCCGCCGAGGTCGACGGTGAAGCCACCCTTCACGCGGCCGACGATCGCGCCCATGACGGGTTCGTTCTTGGCGTAGACGCCTTCCAGGCGGGTCCAGGCTTCTTCGCGCTTGGCCTTTTCGCGGCTGATCACCGCTTCGCCCATGGCGTTTTCGAGGCGCTCGAGGAAGACTTCGACGGTGTCGCCGACCTTGATGGTCGCCTTGCCGGCTTCGTCGACGCCGAATTCCTTCAGCTGGACGCGGCCTTCGGTCTTCAGACCGACGTCGATGATCGCGAAGTCCTTCTCGATCCCAACGACCTTGCCCTTGACCACGGAGCCTTCCGCGAAGTCGCGGCCGCCCATGGAGTCGTTGAGGAGCGCTTCGAAATCGTCGCGCGTGGGGTTGAAGCTCATATCGTCAGCCATGCTGATCTAAGGTCTCTGGGTTGTGGGAAGCCCTGCGATGAGCGCCGTCGGATGACGGTTCTCGGGATTCCGGGTGAAGTGATTTTGATGCGATCCGGCGCTTCCAAAGCGGCGGCGAGGCGGGCGTTAGATTGGCCCTTGGAGTTTCCTCACCGGGCGCGCGCCGTCTCGACGATGCGGAGAGCCGCATCGAAGGCCTGGGATATAGTCATTTCCGACGTATCTAGCAAGATAGCGTCCACAGCCTGGGTCATGGGCGCGTCCTTGCGGCCGCCGTCGCGCTCGTCGCGCTTACGGATATCGGCCAGGATCTCGTCGAAGGTGACGCTCTCGCCTTGCCCGGTCAGCTGTTTCCAGCGGCGATCGGCCCGCACCTCGGCGCTGGCGGTGACATAGAGCTTGGCCGGCGCCTCGGGGGCGATGACCGTGCCGATGTCGCGACCATCAAGCACCGCGCCGCCTTGCTGACCAGCGAAGGCGCGCTGCAGGTCGAACAGGGCCGAGCGGACGCCCGGATGCACGGCCACGCGGCTTGCGGCCTCGCCGGCGGCGCGGGTGCGCACTTCCGGCTTTTCCAGTTCCGACAGGTCCAGGCCGCGGGCCGAGGCCTCGGCCGCGGCGGCGTCGTCAAGGTCGCCGCCGGCGTCCAGCAGCCGCACGCCCACCGCGCGATAGAGCAGGCCGGTGTCCAGCATCGGCAGGCCGTAGTGGGCCGCCAGGCGCGAGGCGATGGTGCCCTTGCCCGAGGCGGCAGGACCGTCGACGGCGATGATGAAGGCCATGGATTGGCTCCGTGCGTCGCCCTCGCCCTTCGACAAGCTCAGGGTGAGGACGAATGGACAGGCCGGTCAGTAGAAACCCTCATCCTGAGCCTGTCGAAGGACGAGGGTTTCGCTGGCCTCAGGCCTCGACGATCGAGCCGCCCAGGCCCGTCATCAGCGACACGAAGCCGGGGAAGCTGGTGGCGATCATGCCCGGCTCGTCGATCTCGACGGGCTCCTGGGCGGCCAGGCCCAGGATCAGGTGGCTCATGGCGATGCGGTGATCGCCGTGGGTGATCACCTTGCCGCCGCCCCGCACCGGATGGTTGCCGCCCTTCGTGCCGACCACGGTCATGCCTTCGGGCTCTTCCTCGACCATCACGCCGCAGGCCTGCAGGCCTGCCGCCGTCAGGGCGATGCGGTCGCTTTCCTTGACCCGCATCTCGCCGATGCCGCGCATGACGGTCGGGCCGTCGGCGAAGGCGGCCGCGACGGCCAGGATCGGGTATTCGTCGATCATCGCCGGCGCCCGCTCGGGCGGCACGACCACGCCCTTGAGCTGGGAGTAGCGGGCGGTGATGTCGCCGACGTCCTCGCCGCTCTCGACTCGGACGTTCGAGATGGTCAGGTCCGCGCCCATCTCCTGCAGCGTCGTGAAGAGGCCGGTGCGCAGCACGTTGAGCATCACGCCCTCGACGGTCACTTCCGAGCCGGGGACGATCAGGCCGGCGACCAGCGGGAAGGCGGCCGAGGACGGGTCGCCCGGCACCTGCACGTGCGTGCCCTTTAGCTTCTGGCCTTCGGGCAGGCGCACGTGGCGCACGACATGGTCGCCGCTGGGCTTGTCCTCGACGATCACCTCGGCCCCGAAGGCGCGCAGCATCCGCTCGGTGTGATCGCGGGTGGCTTCCGGCTCGATCACCTCGACGCCGCCCTCGGCGTGCAGGCCGGCCAGCAGCACGGCCGACTTCACCTGGGCCGAGGCCATGGGCAGGGTGTAGACGAGGCCGCGCAGGGCGCCGCCCTTCAGGGTCAGGGGCAGGCGGCCCTTGTCGCGGCCGAACCAGGTCGCGCCCATGCGGGCCAGCGGATCGAGCACGCGACCCATGGGGCGGCCGCGCAGGCTGGCGTCGCCGGTGAAGGTGGAGCACATGGCGAAGCCTGCCGCCGCGCCCATGATCAACCGCACGCCAGTGCCGGCGTTGCCGCAGTCGATGACGTCCGAGGGTTCGGAAAAGCCGCCCTTGCCCTCGACGCGCCAGCGGCCGACGCCTTCCTTTTCGACGCGCGCGCCGAAGGCCTGCATGGCTCGCGCGGTGGCCAGGACGTCGTCGCCTTCCAGCAGCCCCTCGATGGTGGTCGTGCCGCTCGCCAGAGCGCCCAGGATCATCGAACGGTGCGAAATGGACTTGTCGCCAGGCGCCCGAACCGTACCGCGAAGGCTCCCGCCCGGGGCGCTCTTCAATCCAGCCGTGGTCATGCCGAAACCGGCTCCTTGCAACATAGGTGTTTCGCGAAGGGGTTTGCTTTTGACAGCGGCCTCCCGTCATGGCAAGTCAGCCGCCGCTTTTCCCATCAGGATCAAAGGGTCGCCGCCTTGGCTAATCCCGACTTGGGCGCAAAACAAATCTGCCCCAACTGCCAATCGAAGTTCTACGACCTCAACCGTCGTCCGGCTGTCTGCCCCAAGTGCGGCGAACAGTTCGACCCGGAAGAGGCGCTGAAGTCCCGCCGCGTGCGCGCCCGCGCCATTACGCCGGACTACGACGCCGAGGACGAGAAGGAAGCCCCCGCTCCCAAGGAGCAGGACGGCTACGAGGACGAGGTCGACGAGACCCCGGAAATCGACGAGGCCGCCGAGGCTGACGTCACCGAAGGCGACGACGAGGACGGTGATCCGACCGCCGAACCGTCTCCGGCCGGCGACGACCTGGGCGTCGACTTCGCCGAGGACGAGGACCTGGCCGACGAGGACGGCGACGACGTGCCGTTCCTCGAGGACGAGGACGAAGACGACCTCGGCGACGAGATCGAAGGCCTGCCGGACGGCGAGGACGACGACCGGTAAGACGAATGCGCCGGGGTCGGAGCGATCCGACCCCGGTCTTTCGGGTTCTCCACAGCGTTTCGTCGCACCCTGAAAAAAAGTGCGTCGAGGGGCTTGATCCCGGAAAAACCTCGGCATAGGTTCCGCGCCTCTTCGGGGGATAGCCACTCGGAACCGCCGGAGAGACTAAGGAATTCGACAGGAAGTCTTCGTGATTTCCCAGAGAGCCTTGGGGCTATAGCTCAGCTGGTAGAGCGCTTGAATGGCATTCAAGAGGTCAGCGGTTCGACTCCGCTTAGCTCCACCAAGACGGCCGCTTCCCTAAAGGGAGCGGCCGTTTCCATTTTTGGAACCTGCCGAAGACTTGTCGGAAAACTTGCTCCCCGCCTGACGGAGGGGCTTGATCCCGGAAAGGCCTCGACATAGTTTCCGCGCCTCCCCCGGGCGACCATCGGGGAAACCAAGGCTCTCGTTTTTTCAAGAGGCCTCGGGGCTATAGCTCAGCTGGTAGAGCGCTTGAATGGCATTCAAGAGGTCAGCGGTT
>NZ_JBMDIW010000069.1:0-1154 GCF_057808875.1 Caulobacter sp. FG7 | reverse complement strand
CCCTTGTATCTAGATCGCGGCGCCGGAGCGTGATGGCTTGGTGCTGTGAAGGGGCCGGCGGCCACCGGCCCCTTCACGCGGCGCGTGGCGCCCGTCTTCCCTCAGGCCTCAACCGCGAGAGAGCTTAGGGACCGCCGCCGCAGTCACGCACGACCGAACAGTCGCTTGATCTTCGATCGCATGCACAAGGCAGGTTACCGTGGCGAGCATCATCTGTGGAGTGGACGTCTCGTCGGAGACGCTGGACGGCCGGATCGGCGGATCAGGCCTGGAAGTGAGCGTGCGGCGTGATCCGGAGGGGATCGCGGCGCTGGGCCAGTTTTGCGCCGAGCACGGCGTGGAGTTGGTGGTGATGGAGGCCACCGGCGGCTACGAGAAGCTGCCGTTTGGTCTGCTGTGGGCGGCGGGCGTGCCGTGCGCGATCGCCAACGCCCGGTCAGTGCGACGCTTCGCTGAAGCGATGGGCGTGCTGGAGAAGACCGACCGCATCGATGCGGCTGTCATCGCCGACTACGCCCGGGCCAAGGGCTTGGCCGGCCAGGCCCCGGAAAGCCAGGCCCAGGAACGCTTGAGGGCTCTGGTGACGAGGCTGCGCCAGCTCACGCAGCTGAAGGTGGCCCAGTCCAACCAGCGTCGCCTGGTGCAGGATCCGGCGGTCATGGCCGGCTTCGGCGAGATGTTGGCGCTGATCGCCCGGCAGTCCCGGGAGCTGGAGCTCCAGATCGCCGAACTGCTGGGCGCGGATCGGCTATGGCGCGCGCTGGATGCGGCCTTCCGCGAGATCAAGGGCGTGGCGGGGCGCACCGTCGCCCGGCTGATGGCTGAGATGCCCGAGATCGGCACGGTGTCCAACAAGGCCGTCGCCAAGCTCGCGGGCCTGGCCCCGATCGCCAGCGACAGCGGAAAGCGTCAGGGCAGGAGAGCCGTCCGCGGCGGACGCGCCCAGGTGCGCTCGATCCTGGTCGTCGTCGCCGGCGTCGTGGCCCGACACGATCCGGACCTGGCCGCTTTCCATCAGCGCCTCATCCTGGCCGGAAAACCCAGGATGACAGCCAGAATCGCCGTCGCCCGTAAGCTTCTCGTACGCCTGAATGCAAAGGCCCGAGACGCCCGCGCCTTACTCGCCGCTTGATCATCCAGACAGTCGCTCTCTC
>NZ_JBMDIW010000068.1:0-1198 GCF_057808875.1 Caulobacter sp. FG7 | reverse complement strand
CCGCATCCGGCGTCTCATCCAAAGGCGCCACCCAGCCTGAAAGCGGCGAAGAAAGCAGCAGGCCCGTCGATGCGCCCGCCTCCATGACGTGTCGCCCGGGGCCGGCTCGCGGTGTGCTTGCAGGGGATGATTGATGGCTGGGCATGGATGCCATTTTAATACCATTCCAAAAACTCTCCCCCTGACGGAGAGCCGAAAACCGTTTGACACAAAAGCGGTTTATCGCCCTGTTGCGATTTATCGGACCAAATCGGCCGACAAAAGAGGACTTAGATTGGTATGTATGCAATGAGCTGCTCCGAAACGCGGCGCCAAGCTCGACCTCTGGTGGGAAACTAACCCATGTTGCTCTCCGAACGTATCGGTCCGATCGAAAGCGCCTCCTCAGCGCCGCTCTACCTGCAGCTCCAGAAAGCCCTGCGCGAGGCGATACAGCACAAGGTGCTGACGCCGGAAGACGCCCTGCCGCCCGAACGCGACATGGCCGAGGACTTCAACGTCTCGCGCATCACCGTGCGCAAGGCGCTGGAAGGCCTGGTCCACGAGGGCCTGCTGACGCGCCGCCAGGGCGCGGGCACCTTCGTCGCCGCCCGCGTCGAAAAGAACTTCTCCAAGCTGACCTGCTTCACCGAGGACATGATTTCGCGCGGCCGCAGCCCCCATAGCGAGTGGCTGGCTCGCATGGAAGGCGCGGTCACGCCCGAGGAATCGCTGACCCTGGGCCTGTCGCCCAGCACGCCGGTCTATCGCTTCCACCGCATCCGCTACGCCGACGGCGCGCCGATGGCGGTGGAGTATTCGACCATCGCCGCCTTCGCCCTACCCTCGCTCGATGTGGTCGACCATTCGCTCTACGAGGCCATGGCCAGCGCCGGCTACAAGCCGGTCCGCGCCCTGCAGCGCCTGCGCGCAGTGCTCATCACCCCACAGCACGCGGGCCTGCTCGGCGTTAAGGCCAAGGACGCCGGCCTGCTGGTGGAGCGGCGCGGCTTCCTGCGGGACGGCCGCGCGGTGGAAGTGACCCAGTCCTACTACCGCGGCGACACCTACGACTTCGTGGCCGAACTGAACGACCCCGCCTGATTTCCTGATCACCCCGAGTATCGGAGTAAAGCCCGTGACGGCGCTGCCCCATTCCCATTTCCAGCCCCTCACCGCCGAGGCGACGCGGATGCACCTCGAAGCGGGGGAAGCCTCG
>NZ_JBMDIW010000067.1:0-1308 GCF_057808875.1 Caulobacter sp. FG7 | reverse complement strand
GCCCCGCGCCCCACCGAGGCGTAGGTAAAGCCGTGGCGGACCATTTCGTGGGGCTTGTAGACGTTGCGCAGGTCGACGACGACCGGGGCGGCCAGCAGGGTCTTGAGACGCTCCAGGTCCAGGGCCCGGAACTGGTCCCACTCGGTGAGGATCAGCAGCACGTCGGCCTGATCGGCGGCCTCGTAGGGGCCGGCGACGAACTCCACGCCCGGCAGCAGGCCTTCCGCCTCGTGGCGGCCTTCGGGGTCGAAGGCCCGCACCTTGGCGCCCTTGGCCTGCAGGGCCGGCAGGATGTCCAGGCTGGGGGCGTCGCGCATGTCGTCGGTGTTGGGCTTGAAGGTCACGCCCAGCACGCCGACGGTCTTGCCCGAGAGATCCTCGGTTCCGAGCACGGCGGCGACCTTGTCGGCCATGGCCTTCTTGCGGGCGGCGTTGACCTCGACCGTGGTCTCGATCAGCCGGGTCGGCGCGCCGTAGTCGGCGGCGGTCTTGACCAGGGCGATGGTGTCCTTGGGGAAGCACGAGCCGCCGTAGCCGGGACCGGCGTTGAGGAACTTGCCCCCGATCCGCTTGTCCAGGCCGATGCCCTTGGCCACCTGCTGCACGTCGGCCCCGACCTTTTCGCACAGGTCGGCCATCTCGTTGATGAAGGTGATCTTCATCGCCAGGAACGCGTTGGCGGCGTACTTGATCAGCTCGCTGGTGCGGCGGCCGGTGAAGACGATCGGGGTCTCGTTCAGGCTCAGCGGACGGTAGAGCTCGCGCATCACCGCCTGGGCCCGCTCGTCCTCGGCGCCGACCACCACGCGGTCGGGGCGCTTGAAGTCCTCGATGGCCGCGCCCTCGCGCAGGAACTCGGGGTTCGACACCACGGCGAACTGGGCGGCCGGATTGACCCGCTTGATGATCGCCTCGACCTCGTCGCCGGTGCCCACCGGCACGGTCGACTTGGTGACGACGACGGTGAAGCCGTCGATCAGGCCGGCGATCTCCTCGGCGGCGGCATAGACGTAACTAAGGTCGGCGTGGCCGTCGCCGCGGCGCGTCGGCGTGCCCACGGCGATGAACACCGCGTCGGCGTCCTTGATCGCCTGGGCGCCTTCCAGGGTGAACGACAGCCGGCCCTCGCGGACGTTGCGGGCTACCAAGTCGTCCAGCCCCGGCTCGTAGATCGGGATCTCGCCGGCCAGCAGCCGCGAGATCTTGCGCGGATCCTTGTCGATGCACGTCACCACGTGACCGAAGTCCGCAAAGCACGCCCCGGACACCAGGCCCACATAGCCCGTGCCAATCATCGCTACGCGCATG
>NZ_JBMDIW010000066.1:0-1403 GCF_057808875.1 Caulobacter sp. FG7 | reverse complement strand
ACCTTGCAACACATCCTGGAAGAGCTGGAGCGGCGTCGTGAACAGGCCCGCGCCGGGGGCGGCGAGAAGCGGGTGGCGAGCCAGCACGCCAAGGGCAAGCTGACGGCCCGCGAGCGGATCGACCTGCTGCTGGACGAAGGCTCGTTCGAGGAGTTCGACATGTTCGTCGAGCACCGGGGGACCGAGTTCGGCATGGCCGAGCAGAAGGTGCCCGGCGACGGGGTGGTCACCGGCTGGGGCACGATCAACGGCAAGGTCGTCTACGTCTTCTCCAAGGACTTCACGGTGTTCGGCGGCTCGCTGTCGGGCGCCCACGCGGCCAAGATCGTCAAGGTCCAGCGCCAGGCGATGAAGGCCGGCGCGCCGATCATCGGCCTGTTCGACGCCGGCGGCGCGCGCATCCAGGAGGGGGTCGACAGCCTGGCCGGCTATGCCGACATCTTCCTCGAAAACACCCTGGCCAGCGGCGTCATTCCGCAGATCAGCGTGATCATGGGCCCCTGCGCCGGCGGCGACGTCTATTCGCCGGCCATGACCGACTTCATCTTCATGGTGAAGGACACCAGCTACATGTTCGTCACCGGTCCTGACGTGGTGAAGACCGTCACCAACGAGGTGGTCACCGCCGAGGAACTGGGCGGGGCCCGCGTGCATGCCGCCAAGTCGGGCGTGGCCGAGGGGGCGTTCGAGAACGACCTGGAAGCCCTGACCCAGGTGCGCCGCCTGATCGACTTCCTGCCCTCGTCCAATCGCGAGAAGGCTCCGATCCGGACGAGCTTCGACGATCCCCATCGCCAGGAGGCCAGCCTCGACAGCCTGGTCCCCGCCGATCCGGGCAAGCCCTACGACATGAAGGAACTGATCCTGAAGATCGTCGACGAGGCCGACTTCTTCGAGATCTCGTCCGAGTGGGCCAGGAACATCGTCTGCGGTTTTGCCCGCATGGACGGCCAGACGGTCGGTATCGTCGCCAACCAGCCGCAGGTGCTGGCCGGCGTGCTCGACATCGATTCATCGCGCAAGGCCGCCCGCTTCGTGCGCTTCTGCGACGCCTTCGAGATCCCGATCGTCACCCTGGTCGACGTGCCGGGCTTCATGCCGGGCACCAAGCAGGAGTACGGCGGCCTAATCAAGCACGGGGCCAAGCTCCTGTTCGCCTATGCCGAGGCCACCGTGCCCAAGGTCACCCTGATCACCCGCAAGGCCTATGGCGGGGCCTATGACGTGATGAGCTCCAAGCACCTGCGCGGCGACTTCAACTACGCCTGGCCCACCGCCGAGATCGCGGTGATGGGGGCCAAGGGCGCGGTCGAGATCATCTTCCGCCAGGAGGCCAAGGACCCGCAGGCCCTGGCCGCCCGCGAGGCCGAATACAAGGACCGCTTCGCCAACCCGTTCGTGGC
>NZ_JBMDIW010000064.1:0-3119 GCF_057808875.1 Caulobacter sp. FG7 | reverse complement strand
GGATGCATCCTTTTAGCGGACCTGGCGGCGACCTACTCTCCCGCGCCTTGAGACGAAGTACCATTGGCCCAGGGGGACTTAACGACCGAGTTCGGAATGGGATCGGGTGGGGAACCCCCGGCAAAGCCACCAGGTCAGCGAAAAGGATGCTGCTTGCTCTCATTTTGGTGAGGGCAAGGCAAAGAAGAAGACATCAGTGTCAGGCAAGGCTTGTAAGGCTTGCATGGGTTTGACTGAAGAACGATCAAGCCTATCGAGCTATTAGTACCGGTAAGCTCCATGCGTCGCCGCACTTCCACACCCGGCCTATCAACGTGGTGGTCTTCCACGGCTCTCAGCGAGACCTTGTTTTGAGGTTAGTTTCCCGCTTAGATGCTTTCAGCGGTTATCTATTCCACACTTAGCTACCCTGCTGCACAGCTGGCGCCATGACAGGTCCACCAGAGGTGTGTCCATCCCGGTCCTCTCGTACTAGGGACAGATCCTCTCAAGTCTCGTACACCCACGGCAGATAGGGACCAAACTGTCTCACGACGTTCTGAACCCAGCTCACGTACCACTTTAATCGGCGAACAGCCGAACCCTTGGGACCTGCTCCAGCCCCAGGATGTGATGAGCCGACATCGAGGTGCCAAACTTTGCCGTCGATATGGACTCTTGGGCAAAATCAGCCTGTTATCCCTAGAGTACCTTTTATTCGTTGAGCGATGGCCCTTCCACGCAGGACCACCGGATCACTATGGCCGACTTTCGTCTCTGCTCGACTTGTCAGTCTCGCAGTCAGGCGGGCTTATGCCATTGCACTCGACGACCGATTTCCGACCGGTCTGAGCCCACCATCGCGCGCCTCCGTTACACTTTGGGAGGCGACCGCCCCAGTCAAACTGCCCGCCACGCCATGTCCCGGACCCGGATAACGGGCCGCGGTTAGACGTCAGCAACAATAAGGGTGGTATTTCAAGGATGGCTCCACCGGAACTGGCGCCCCGGTTTCATAGCCTCCCACCTATCCTACACATGTTGCTGCTAACGCCAAGGCGAAGCTGCAGTAAAGGTTCATAGGGTCTTTCCGTCTGACCGCGGGAACCCCGCATCTTCACGGGGAATTCAATTTCGCTGAGCCTGTGCTGGAGACAGTGGGGAAGTCGTTACGCCATTCGTGCAGGTCGGAACTTACCCGACAAGGAATTTCGCTACCTTAGGACCGTTATAGTTACGGCCGCCGTTTACCTGGGCTTCAATTCGGAGCTTGCACCCCTCCTTTTAACCTTCAGGCACCGGGCAGGCGTCAGACCCTATACGTCGCCTTGCGGCTTCGCAGAGCCCTGTGTTTTTGATAAACAGTCGCTACCCCCTGGCTTGTGCCACTCTTTTCTGGTTGCCCAAAGAAGAGTCACGCTTATCCCGAAGTTACGCGTGCAATTTGCCGAGTTCCTTCAGCACAGTTCTCTCAAGCGCCTTGGTATACTCTACCTGCCCACCTGTGTCGGTTTCGGGTACGGTCTCCGTTGGAGTTATTTCCAGGGACCTGTTCACTGCCGGAACCAATCCAATAAGGACCGACAATTTACCAGATCCGTCACTTCCAACTGGCTCAGGAATATTCACCTGATTCCCATCGACTACGCCTTTCGGCCTCGCCTTAGGGGCCGGCTAACCCTGCGCAGATTAGCTTTACGCAGGAACCCTTGGGCTTTCGGCGAGAGGGTCTCTCACCCTCTTTATCGCTACTCATGTCAGCATTCTCACTTCCGATACCTCCAACAAGGCTCACGCCTCATCTTCACAGGCTTACGGAACGCTCCGCTACCGCTTGCTCAAAGAGCAAACCCATACCTTCGGCGACTGGCTTTAGCCCCGTTACATTTTCCGCGCAGGTTCGCTTGACCAGTGAGCTGTTACGCTTTCTTTAAATGATGGCTGCTTCTAAGCCAACATCCTGGTTGTCAAAGCAAACCCACATCGTTTCCCACTTAGCCAGTACTTGGGGGCCTTAGATGATGGTTAGGGTTGTTTCCCTTTTCACGACGGACGTTAGCACCCGCCGTGTGTCTCCCAGATATCTCTCTCGGGTATTCGGAGTTTGATTAGAATTGGTACAGCTCGCGCCGCCCGCATCCATTCAGTGCTCTACCCCCCGAGGAGTCCGTCTGAGGCACTACCTAAATAGTTTTCGCGGAGAACCAGCTATGTCCAGGTTTGATTGGCCTTTCACCCCTATCCACAAGTCATCCGAGAATTTTTCAACATTCACCGGTTCGGTCCTCCAGTTGGTGTTACCCAACCTTCAACCTGCTCATGGATAGATCACCTGGTTTCGGGTCGTCATGCGACGTACTTATTCGCCCTATTCAGACTCGCTTTCGCTGCGCCTACACCTAACGGCTTAAGCTTGCACGGCACATGAAGTCGCTGACCCATTATACAAAAGGTACGCCGTCACCACGCGCGGTGGCTCCGACTGCTTGTAGGCTTCCGATTTCAGGATCTGTTTCACTCCCCTTGTCGGGGTGCTTTTCACCTTTCCCTCACGGTACTTGTTCGCTATCGGTCATTGAGGAGTACTTAGGCTTGGAGGGTGGTCCCCCCATGTTCAGACAGGATTTCACGTGTCCCGCCCTACTCGAGTCTGTCGCTATTTGACGCTTACGGGGCTATCACCCACTATGGCGGACCTTCCCAGATCCTTCAGCTTTATGTCACGACAGCACTGGCCTGGTCCCGGTTCGCTCGCCACTACTACGGGAGTCTCGGTTGATGTCCTTTCCTCCAGGTACTGAGATGTTTCAGTTCCCTGGGTTTGCTTAATGACCCTATGTATTCAGATCATTATACCTCTTCCGACCATCCAATCTTCGTCCATCCGAGGATGAACTAAGTTGGGTGACCGTAAAGGTGGGTTTCCCCATTCGGAGATAGCCGGATCAAAGGGTGCTCGCGCCTCCCCGGCTCTTATCGCAGCGTGCCACGTCCTTCATCGCCTCTCAATGCCAAGGCATCCGTCAGAAGCCCTTATGCGCTTGATCGTTCTCAGCAAAACCCATGCGCTTACCGTCTAGGGACGGCTCGCATGCGCTTTACAATTTGTCAGACAATGATGTCTTCTTAAGTCCAACCTA
>NZ_JBMDIW010000063.1:0-3457 GCF_057808875.1 Caulobacter sp. FG7 | reverse complement strand
ATGGCGACCTGGCCATCCGCTACGGTTCGGGCCGCTATCCCGGCCTCGAAGTCACGCGGCTGATGAACGAGACCGTGGTGCCGGTCGCCAGTCCCGAGCTTCTGGCCGATAACCCGCTGGAAGCGCCCGAGGATCTGGCGCGGCACATCCTGCTGCACGACGGCTCGCCCGACGCCGACGATTCGTGCCCGGACTGGGCCATGTGGCTGGCCGCCCGCGGGATCAAGGGCGTCGACGGCGCCCGCGGCCCGCGCTTCAACCAGTCGAGCCTGGTGATCGAGGCCGCCGTCAACGGCCGCGGTATCGCCCTCGCCAAGCGCACCCTGGCCCAGGCCGACCTCGACGCCGGGCGCCTGGTGATCCCGTTCGACATCGCCACCTCGGTGGACTTCGCCTACTACGTCGTCCACCCCAAGGCCAAGGGTCGCCTGCCGCAGGTGAAAGCCTTCGTAAGCTGGCTGAAGGACGAGGCCGTCGCCCACGAAGCCGCGCTGCTCACCATCGACAACGGGGCCGGTATCTAGGGGGGCGGCATCTAGGCTGGAACGGCGCAGCCAAACCGGCTTAAAGGGGCGCATGATCAAGACGACTCTTACCGTCGACGAGCGCCTCGCCCCCGCCGACTGCCAGACCATGCTCGACGTCCGCAAAGGCGTGGACGCCCTGGACCGGGCCCTGGTGGCCCTGCTGACCGAGCGCCAGGGCTACATGGACGCCGCCGCCCGCATCAAGGCCGACCGCTCCAAGGTGTTCGACCGCGCCCGCATCGAGGACGTGGTCGACAAGGTCAAGGCCGCCGCCCGCGACGCGGGCCTGTCGGAAGCCATTGCCGAGCCGGTCTGGCGCACCCTGATCGACCGCTGCATCGCCTACGAATACGACAGCTGGGACCGGACCAAGGGCGACGCGTGACCAAGGAAGAGATCGACAAGCTCCTGGACGACATGGCCGCCGAAGCCGCCGCCAAGGGCGACGACGATCTGCGGCCGGGGCTGCTCTACCTGAACGCTCGCCTCTACGGCACGGAGATCCGCACCGAGACGGTGTCGGCAAAGCGTGGCCAGCGCTACCGCGGGGTGCGGGTGTTCGTCGGCCGTGAGTACGAGACCCGCATCGTCACTCGCAAGGAGACCGCCGGCCTGGAGGTCGGCGAGTTCGAGGACCTGACCGAGTCGATCCCGAACCCGACGGCATAGGCTCGGGCGGCGTTGCGCCCTCCGGCCGGCCGCCTGACGTCGCCTCGACATCGGCGCGAAAGAGCCCCACGCTTCGCCAGGTGATGGACATCAGTCCAGACCCGTCTTGCCGGGCGCCCAGTAGGCCTTGGCCAGGAGCCGCCTCGGCGCGACCCCGCGCGCCTTGAGGCCATTGCGGACCCGCTGGATGGCGCCCGCCCTGCCCGTCAGCACGAAGGACGCGCCGACGCCGGCCAGCGAGGCCAGCGCATCGGTCATCGTCTCCAGGTGCGCGTCGTCGGCGCGCTTGCGAAACAGCGCCGCCCAGGTGAGGCCAAGCTGGTCGGCGACCTGGGCGGCGGCATCAAGATCGGTGACTTCAAGGGCGCAGGCGACGCTCCGCGCGGGATCCTGCATCGCCAGCCCATAGGCCAGCCCCAGCGAGGTCTCGTCGCCGAAGACGGCCACGGGGCCAGCGAGCCCCTCGACGTCGAGCGAGGCGCGGGGGCCGAAAATGTCGCACTCGACACCGGGCTCCAGCGATCGAAGCCAATCGGCGCCGGGCCCCTCGCCGTGCGCATAGCCCAGGATGCGGGTCCGCCCCGAAGCCTCCCACGTCATCGGCGTATAGGTGCGAGCCACGAAGGCCGAGCCCATCGCGACCTGGATCTTTTGCCCGGGCGCCCACGCGGCGCCGGCCAACTCCGGCCCCTCCAGCGTGACCAGCGAGAAACGCTCGGCCAGCGGCTCGCTGGAGACCACCCTGGCGCGTCGCATCAGCAGGCGGACCAGGACCTGGCTCAAGCGCCCCTGCGTCCTGCCCGTTCTCGTGCTGGCCAACTCGGTCACCGTCATTCCTTTCCGGATGCGCGAAGCCGAAGCGATCTCGACTTCCTTCGACCGATCGATTAGCCAGGGTCGGCAATGGCGTCATTCCGAAGGATCGCCAGAATACTATTCAACTCCGCCAACCACCCTGAGCCCACGCCATGCCGATCCTGAGCGAGCTGGTTTCGGAAACCGACTGGGTCGAGCCCGACGACGTCCCCCGACCTATCGTGGTGTTCGGGACGATGATGGACGAGGTCGGCGCCATCGAGCTCGACCACCACCGTCACCAGAAGGGCCAGATCATCCTGGTCCAGCGCGGGGCGCTGAGCTGCGAGGTCGAAGGCGGGCTCTGGATCGTGCCGCCCCGCAGCGCGATCTGGATTCCCGGCGGGGCGCTGCACGCGATCAAGGCCAGCGGCGCGCTAGAGGGCTACAACGCCTTTATCGATCCCGCGGTCGCCGCGGGCCTGCCCGCGACCTGCTGCGCGGTGTCGGTGACGCCGCTGCTGAAGGAGCTTCTGGCCCGGGCCGCGCACCTGCCCTACCTCTACGAAGAAGGCGGGGCCAATTCACGCCTGGTCTCGGTGCTGCTCGACGAAGTGGCCGCGGCGCGGGTCGAGGACCTGCACCTGCCGATGCCCAGCGATCCCCGCCTGCGCAGGATCACCGACCAGATGATGGCCGCCCCGGCGGAGCGACAGGACCTGACCGCCTGGGCCAGGCAGGCCGGCATGAGCGAGCGAACCCTGATGCGGTTGATCGACCGCGAGACGGGCATGAGCTTCGGGCGCTGGCGCCAGCAGCTCGGCGTGGTGCTGGCCGTCAAATGGCTGGCTGGCGGCGCGTCGATTCAGAAGGTCGCCGCCGATCTCGGCTACGAAAGCGCGCCCAGCTTCGTGACCATGTTCCGCAAGGTGCTGGGCGCCTCGCCCGGCCGCTACATGGCCGAGCGCCATCCTGGGCGGGCCCTGGGCTAGCCCCTCAACGACCTCAGCGCCTGCTCGTGGACGTAGGCGGCGATGTCCAGCAGGACTTGGTCGAGCGCCGTCTTCACCTCGTCGAGACTGGCCGCCCCATCCTCGGCGCGCTGGCAGACCTCGCCAAGCGCCACGGCCCCAATTCCCCTAGCCGCGCCCTTGACCGTATGGACCGCGTCGCGCCAGCCGGGATGCTCGGGGGTCAGCAGCGGGGTCCACAGCGCGGCCTGTTCGCGAAACAGCGCCAGCACCTCTTCGATGACCGTCTGGTCGCCCATCGCGAACCCTTCCAGGTAGGCGAAATCCACGGCTCCGCTGATATCTCGCCTGGCCATCGAAAAAGTCCTTGCGCTCTCAAATTCATTGCGTATGTTCCGCGCCTCGCCGCCGGGACGCTTCAGCGCTTCGGAATCGCGAATGGGTGTATAGCTCAGTTGGTAGAGCAGCTGACTCTTAATCAGCGGGTCCAAGGTT
>NZ_JBMDIW010000062.1:0-3901 GCF_057808875.1 Caulobacter sp. FG7 | reverse complement strand
GGCGCTGCGCCCCCTGCCCCGACGGCGGCGCGGATCTCGCCGGCGACGGTGTCGGCGATGGGACCCAGCACCACCTGCAGGGCCTTGTCGGACGGCCGCACGATCCCGCGCGCGCCCAGCGCCTTGAGGCGCGGCTCGTCGATCGCCTTCTGGTCGGCGACGATCAGGCGAAGCCTCGTGGTGCAGGCGTCGATGCTGACGAGGTTGGCGGCCCCGCCCAGGGCCGCGGCGAAGTCGGCCCCGCGGCCGCCGACGCTGGGGGCCGGAGCGGCGGCCAGGGCGGCGGCCTCCTCGGCCGGCTCGCGGCCGGGGGTCTTGAGGTCGAACTTGACGATGAAGAACCGGAACAGCCCGTAGTAGAGGCCGAAATAGACCGCCCCCAGCGGCAGCAGCCACAGCGGCCGGGTGGCCTTGCCGAAGTTCAGCACATAGTCGAACAGCCCCGCCGAGAACGTGAAGCCCAGCTTGATGTCGAGCAGGTTCATCAGGGCCATGGACAGGCCCGTCAGCACCGCGTGCACGGCGTAGAGCAGCGGGGCCAGGAACATGAACGAGAACTCGATCGGCTCGGTCACCCCGGTCAGGAACGAGGTCAGGGCCAGCGAGGCCAGCATGCCGCCGACGGCCTTCTTCCGCTCGGGACGGGCGGTGTGGAACATGGCCAGGCACGCGGCCGGCAGGCCGAACATCATCACCGGGAAGAAGCCGCTCATGAACGCCCCGGCGCTGGGGTCGTCGGCGAAGAAGCGGCGAAGATCGCCGGTGGCCCCGTGATAGTCGCCGATCACGAACCAGGCGATGTTGTTGAGGATGTGGTGCAGGCCGGTGACGATCAGCAGCCGGTTGAGCAGGCCGTAGACGAACAGGCCCACCTCGCCCGAGCCGACGACGCCGCGGCTGGCCGCGTCCACCCCGCCGTTGATGCCGTCGTAGCCAAAGCCCACCAGGAGGGCCAAAACCAGCCCCGCCACGCCCGAGATGATCGGTACGAAGCGGCGGCCGCTGAAGAAGGCCAGGTACTCAGGCAGCTTGAAGCCCGAGAAGCGGTTGTAGAACAAGCCCCCGATCACCCCCGACAGGATGCCGATCGGCACGGAAAGCTTGGACAGGGCTTTTGCCTTGTAGGCCGGCCCGGCGAGGTCGACAGCCTCCTTGGGCAGGCCCGCGACGATCTCGGGCGGCACGTGCAGCAGGGCCTTGGCCCCCTCGGTGGCGATCAGGAAGCAGACCACGCCGGCAAGACCGGCCGCGCCGTTGTTTTCCTTGGCCAGGCCCACGGCCACGCCGATGGCGAACAGCAGGCCCAGGTTGGCGAAGATCGCCTCGCCGGCCGCGGCGATGAAGGGGATGTCGAGAAGATCCGGCTGGCCAAAGCGCAGCAGGAGGCCCGCCACCGGCAGCACCGCGATCGGCAGCATCAGGGCCCGGCCCAGCGGCTGGAGGATTTCGAGCGGAGACTTCATCGGCTTCAGGCCCCCAGGCTCTGAGAGAAGGACTTGGCAAGGTCGCGGACCGCCTCGGGCGAGGTTTGGTCCAGGGCCTGGGCGGCAAGGTCGCGGCAGGCGGGCAGCGACAGCCGTCGCACCAGGGCTTTCACTTCCGGCACGATGGCCGCGGTGGCCGAAAGCTCGCTTACCCCCAGGCCCAGCAGCACCGGCACGGCGGAAAGATCCGAGGCCAGCCCGCCGCAGACGCCCACCCAGCGGCCGTGTTTCGCCGCCCCCTTGCAGGTCTGGTCGATCATCCGCAGCACCGCCGGGTGCAAAGCATCGATGCGGGCGGCCAGCTCCGGATTGCCCCGGTCCATGGCCAGCACGTACTGGGTGAGATCGTTGGTGCCGACGGAGAGAAAGTCGGCCTCGGCGGCGATCAGGTCGGCGGTCACCGCGGCGGCCGGGGTCTCGATCATCACGCCCAGCTCGACGGCTTGCGTGATCCCCAGTTCGCGCTTGGCCTCCTCCAGCACCGCGCGCACGGCGCGAAGCTCCGAAAGACTGCCCACCATCGGAACCATGATCCGGCACTGGCCCAGCGGGGCCACCCGCAGGATGGCGCGGATCTGGGTCTTCAGGAGGTGGGGGCGCCACAGGCTGACCCGCACGCCGCGCAGGCCAAGCGCCGGGTTCTCCTCGGCCGGGATCGGCAGGTAGGGGGCGGCCTTGTCGCCGCCGACGTCGAGTGTGCGCACGATCAGCGGCCGGCCCTCGAGGGCCGTGGCCACGGCCTGGTACTGGCGGGCCTGCTCGTCCTCGTCGGGCGGGGTGTCGCGATCGAGGAACAGGAACTCGGTGCGCAGCAGGCCCGAGCCCTCGGCCCCGTTGGCGACGGCGGCCAGGGCGTCCTTCTCCGAGCCGACGTTTGCGAACACCTCGATGCGCGTCCCGCAGGCCGTACGGCTCTGCTGGTGGGCGGCGGCCTTGGCGGCGGCGCGGGCCTCGTGGCGGGCGGCGATGGCGCTCTGGGCGGCGGCCAGGGCGTCGGCGTCGGGGGCGACGCGCAGCTTGCCAGCCTCGGCGTCGAGGATCAGGGCCGCACCATCGGCGATCTCCAGCGCGCCGGCCCCCACCGCCACCAGGGCCGGCAGGCCCATGGCCGCGGCCAGGATGGCCACGTGCGAGGTGGGCCCGCCGCGGGCGGTGGCGAAGCCGGCCACCTGGCCGGGGTCCACGCCCATCAGCTGCGAGGGCAAGAGCTCGTCGGCCAGCAGGATGGCCCCGGCCGGCAGCACGCGGGCGGCCTCCTCCTCGCCGGTCAGGGCGCGCAGCACCTGGCGCTCCAGGTCGATCAGATCATCGACGCGCTCGGCCAGGCGCCGGTCGCCCAGCCCGCGCAGGGCCTCGACATAGCCGCCGACGGCCCGCCGCCAGGCGAAGCCCGCGCTCTTGCCCTCGCCGATCAGCCGGCGCGCGGCCGCCGTCAGTTCGGGGTCTTCGAGGAAGGCCAGGTGCGCGCCGAGGATGGCCTTGCGGGCGCCGTCCCCGCCAGCGGCCGAGGCCTCGATGCGGGCCTGGACCACGCAGATGGCGTCCTCCAGGGCCGAAAGCTCGGCGCTGGCGCCAGAGCCGGCTTCGGCGACGGTGATGTCCTCGACCACCAGCCGCACCGCCTGGCCGATGGCCAGGCCCGGCGCGGCCAGCACCCCGCGCAGCACGCCCGCCTCGGCCGGTTCGGCCGGCTCGGCGGCGGCGCTCGCGGCCACGACAGCCGTCGGCGCTTCGACGACGGCGGCGACCTCGTGGACGCCCTCGCCCATGCCGCTCTCGATCAGCGCGGCGATCGCGGCGACGGCGCCTTGCGCGTCGGGGCCGCTGGCGACGATGGAAACATGGTCGCCCAGCCGGATGGCCAGCGACATCAGTCCCACCGGGCTCCTGGCGCTGGCCCGGCGATTGACGGCGACCAGCGCCACCTCGGCGGAAAAGCCGCGCGCCGTCTCGGCGATGCGGGCGGCCGGACGGGCGTGGATCCCGTGCGCCAGCGGCACGACCACCTCGCGCACCACCTCGCCGCCCTCGCCCGCCGCCTCGACGGCCACGCCGCCGACCGCCGCCAGTTCCATCAGGAAGCCGCCGACCCCGGTCTCCAGGTCCTGGGCCCGGCGCACGATCGCGAAGGCCTCGGGATTGGTGACCACGATCGGGGTGATCAGGCTTTTCGCCTTGCGGGCCAGGAAATCGAGGTCGAAGCCGATCAGCCGATCACCCGCCTTCACCGCCTGGCCCTCGGCCACGTGGACGGTGAACCCCTCGCCGTCCAGCGCCACCGTCTCCAGCCCCACATGCATCAGGATCTCGGCCCCGTTCGTCGCCCGCAGCGTCACCGCGTGCCGCGCGCGGTGGACGGTGATCACTCGGCCGTCGCAAGGCGCGTGCAGCACCGACCCCGTCGGATCGATCGCCAG
>NZ_JBMDIW010000061.1:0-4864 GCF_057808875.1 Caulobacter sp. FG7 | reverse complement strand
GTCGTTGGGCGGCGCGCCCGGGGTGTCGAGCGTCTCGGGGGTCTGAACGAACAGCGCTCGCTCCCCGGCGAAAAAGTTGCGCGTCACCGCCGCGATCGTCGGCGCCTCCCAGTAGCGGATCTTGTCGGTGACGAACGGCTTGGCGTTGTTGACGAACAGGAACTGCTTGTCGGCCGCCAGCCCGCGCACGTCCTGCTCGGCCAGGACATAGCGCTCGACCTCGGCCTGGTTGCGGCTGTGATGGCCCTTGCCGAAGGCCAGGCGCGGGTCGCTGAAGCTCTCGCGCATCTCCAGCGCCCGCCCCGCCCGCTTGACCACCCGCTCGATGCTGGTGGGCTCGGAGGTCGCGAAGGCGGCGGTGACGTGGCAGTTGTCGAAGATCGAGGTGTGGACGCCGTAGTACTTGAAGACGTCGTTGAACGACTGGCAGATCAGGTGCGCGACGATGCCGTAGCCGGCCATCTCCCCGAGCGCGTTCTCCAGGAACGGCAGCGGGCCAAGCTTGGGAAACTCGTCGAGCATCATCAGCAGCTTGTGGCGCTTGGGCCGCCCGCGGCTGTCGGCGTCCACAGTCTCCATCAGGCTGTTGAGGCTCTGGCGCAGCATCACCCGCACCATGAAGGCCAGGCGATCGGCATGGGCCTGTGGAGTGATCAGGTAGAGGCTGACCGGCGCCTTCGCGCAGACCAGGTCGCCGATGCAGAAGTCCGAGGCGCTGGTGGCGTGGCACACCAGCGGATCGGCCCACAGGGCCAGCGACTTCTGCGCCGTGGCCAGCACGCTCGAGCGCACCCTGGGCTCCATCGACCGGAACGCCGTCGCGCCAAGCCAGACCTCGGGATGGATCTCGGCGACGGGCTCGCCGTCATCGTCGCGCGCCAGGCCGTCCGCGGCGGCCGGGTCGGGACGCCAGCGGTGCTGGGTGGCCAGCATGGCGTCCAGCGTCGCCTCGATGTCGATCAGCAGCCGACGGACATGGGCCAGGGTCTTGTGCTCGTCGGGCTCGGCGTAGAGGCAGTGCAGGATCACGCCGGTGAAGAAGTTGGCCGCGCTCTGGTCGAAGAAATCGAGATTGCCGCCCTTCAGTCCGATCGGGTCGACCAGGATGCCGACGATGTTCTGGATGTCGGCGATTTCCATGGGACCCTTGCGGACCTCGAACAACGGGTTCCAGCGCGCGGTGTTGGGATCGGTCGGGGCGAAATAGAAGGTGTGCGAGAAGGTGCGGCGATGGTCGGCGGTGATGTGCCAGAGTTCGCCCTTGCGGTCGTAGGCGAACAGGCTTTCGCCCCAACTGACCATGGAGGGCACCACATGGCCCGCCCCCTTCCCCGAGCGCGAAGCGCCCACGATCACGCAGTGAACCAGCATGACGATGCTGAGGAGCCGGCCCTTCAGGCGGCCCAGCACCCTGCCCTGCAACCTTGCCCCCGCCACAAGCCCGGCGCGCCGGGCGTCCGCCAGATCGCCCCAGGCGGCCTTGCCGAAGGGCCCGGGCCGCGCCACGAACCGACGCGTCAGGCCGATGACCATCAGCAGCGGCCAGAGAAACACCGCAAGCCCGATCAGGGCGGCCTGGTCGAAGACCTGCGGATAGGTCCCGGCCCAGCGGCCGTACCAGGCCAGGAACGCCCACGGCGCATAGAGCCGCACGGGCCCGACCACGCCCCAGCCGGGGCCGAAGGCGGCCGGATAGCCAAACTGCAGGGCCGCCGACTGACCGGCCGCCCATGACCCCGCCACCATGCCCGCCAGGCCAAGGACCAGGATCGCGAGCGCCTTGGGCCCCTTGGCCATCATCGCCTCCAAGCCCCCGCGCGATAGTCGAGCAAGGGCCGGCGGCCGTTTCAATCCGTCAATTCTAGGGGGCTAGGGCTCGGGCCCCAGGAACGGAACCTTGCCCTTGGCCAGGCCCAGAACCTTGTTCAGGCCCTTCTGCTGGGCCGCCACCGGGTGACGGGCGATCGCCTCGACCACCCGCCGGTCGACCTCGCGCACCGCCTGGCCGACGCCAAGAGCCATTTGCGAGGGCGCGACCAGGGCGTCCTCGCCCAGTTCCCTGGCGACCATCAGGCGGGTTCGGGTGCGCGCCACTGCTTCGATACGCGCGTCGGCTCGCCTGATCTTGCGCTCCAGGGTCCGTCCTTCACGCCGCGCCGCCTCGGCGGCCTGCTTTTCGGGATCCAGTCGCGCGGCCAGGAAAGCCCGTCCCTCGGGACCGCGCAGCCAGTCGCGCCGCACCGCATAGCCGATCTCCGCCAGGCGCGCGGCCTGCCGGGCGCGGGCCAGGGCGTTGAGCTCGGCATGGGCCGCCCAGATCATCCGCGCCGGATTGCGGATCCAACGGGCCAGGCTGGCGCGCCTGGCCCGCCCACGGGCGATCCTGCCTTCGGTGGCGATCAGCGTCCCCTTGGCCAGCGCCCGCGCCGACGCCGCCTCGGCCAGAACCTCGCGCACGATATCGCCGGCCCGGGGCGCAGCGGGCCGCTGCAGGCGGCCAAGTTCGCGCGCCCAGCCGTCGCGTTCGGCGATCATGGTGGCGTGGATCGTCTCGAATTCGCGGATCACCGCGCCGATCGGATAGGGTCCGCGCGTCAGGCCCTCGGCCATCCGGTCTTCCAGATCGCGCAGCCTGGCCGGCCCGTCCTTGCGCGCCTGGTTGCGCTCGCGGACCCGGCGGTTGATGTCGCCGCGGTCGGAGGCCTCGCCGCGTCGCTCCATGCCCGAGGCCGACGGGCCCAGGTGGATGGTGGGCTCGCGCGCCTCGCCCTGGTCGGCCAGGCTGTTGTGCGTCACCTGCGGCGCGTCGGGCCCCAGGTGCTGGCGCAGATGCTGGTTCTGGATCTCGCACCACTCAAGCCGCAGGGCTCTCACCGCGTCGGGATTGTCCCACTCGCGACCCTTCAGCCCAAAGCCTTCGGGGGTCACCCGCCTTGTGGTGACCAGGATGTGGGCGTGGTGATTGCGCGGGTCGCCGTGGGCGTCGGG
The DNA here is from genome assembly GCF_057808875.1 of Caulobacter sp. FG7. NCBI lineage: Bacteria > Pseudomonadati > Pseudomonadota > Alphaproteobacteria > Caulobacterales > Caulobacteraceae > Caulobacter > Caulobacter sp. FG7. Next base: position 1,876 of record NZ_JBMDIW010000061.1, on the reverse strand, counting down.
ATCGTGGATCGCGTAGTCGGCGATCATGCCCCGCGCCACCAGGCTGTCCTGGACGAAGGCCCGGACCAGGGCGTGGCGCTGATCATCCGACAGCTCGTGCGGCAGGGAGATCAGCACCTCGCGGGCGGTGCGCGAATCCGCGCGCTTGTCGGCCGCTTCGGCCGCGTTCCACAAGCGCTCGCGATCGGTAAGCGACGCCGGCGCGGTGTCCGGGGCCATCAGGCCTGAGAAGGCCACCCCGCCCTTGGCGGTGTAGTCGAAGGTCATCTCCAGGCGCTGGTCGTGCAGGCTGGTCGCGGCGCGATAGGCGGCCGCCGCGACGGCCGATCGGCCGTCGGCGCGCTTGATCGCCTGCACTTCGAGCCGGAACTGCGCCACCGCATCTCCTGGTCCAATTCGCGCCTGGGCGCGGGGATCGCTAAGGGGCTGGCCCCTTGGCTGACGGCGTCATCCCGATGACGCCGGCCGCAGGCATTGCTAGCAATGCATAACTGCGCCCTTGTCACCCACGACAGGTCAGGGGTACGCTCCTCATCATCCGAAATCAACCCGCCGCCCCTCCCGCTTGCCCTTCAACCGGCCGTACGCCATGCCCCCCGACCCCGCCGTCTCCGCGCTTGGCTCCCGCCGCCGCCCCGAAAGCCCTGCCGCTCGCCAGCGGCGTCTGCAGGCTCTCGAGGTCGCCCTGGCCGATCGCGAGCATCGCGCCCGCGAGGCGCTGTCGGGGCTGCGCGGGTCCCTGCCCCGCAACCGCGGACACGTCACGCCGCTGGCCAGGATCGAGGACGACGAAGAGCGCCTGGCTGTGTGGCGCGCCCGGGTCGAACGCCTCGAAGCCCTGCTCGACCAGACCGAACGCAAGCGCGAGACCCGGGCCAAGATCGTGCTGGGGACGACGCTGCTGGCCGAGGCCGCGCAGGATCCCGACGACCCGCTGCTGGCCCGGCTCCTGGCCATCGTCGACGCCCGGGTCCACCGTCCCCGCGACCGGCTGGCGATCGCCGAGACCCTGGGCCTGGCCATCGCCCCGGTGAAGGCGCGGACCGTCCCCGACCTGCCCGATTTCGACGCCATGGCGGCTGAGCGCCTGGCGCAGGAGACCTCGCGCGAGGCGCCCAGCGACGCGCCGGCGCCAGGGCGTCGACGGGGCAAAAAAGGGGGCTGACGCCCCCTCCCCTAGTGCAGTGTCTCGGCGGCGAGCCACCGCTCGAACATCTGATCGATCGCCTCGTCGCACTCGATCCTCCACTGCTCGGCGGTCTTGCCGTCCGGCGGGAAGTCGGCCGCCAGGGTCTGCAGGGTCAGATGGTCGAAGGTCACCACCGAGATCATCCCGGCCTCGCCCAGCGCCAGCACGTGACGGGTCATGGCTTCGTCGCGTTCGCTGGCCCAGTGACGGATGAAGGCCCCGCCGGCCAGCTTCAGGACGATACTGTAGCGAGGCTGGCCGCTGGCGATGTGGGCCTGGATCAGTTGACGCTCGAGGTGATCGAACTGGGTCGTGGACATGGGATGACTCCGGCTGGACCGACGCTCCCCTTGAGCGCCTTTGTCCCTCTCCTCCTGTCGGGCCCCGGCCCGTCACCGGAGGGGTCGCGCAGCGGTCCCGGAGGGGAACCCGCGCCAGCGGGTTGACGGGCCGGGTGACAGGATAATCTTCGAAGAGGCGCCCCCAGGCTCAGTCCGGCGGGCTACGCCGTCGCGAGTCGACGGCGGCGAGATCCCGTGGGGATCTCGTCAGCCCGGCCGGCCCCACCGGTCGGACGCGGGACGACGGGCGCCACGGCGCGCCGCCATCGGCGGCCGCCCGCGCCCGGGAAGTCCGCGAGCGCGGCCTGGCGGTAGGGCCGCCTCGCCCGCGGCCCCAAGGGCCCGC
>NZ_JBMDIW010000060.1:0-6068 GCF_057808875.1 Caulobacter sp. FG7 | reverse complement strand
AGCGCTTGAATGGCATTCAAGAGGTCAGCGGTTCGACTCCGCTTAGCTCCACCAAAACGGCCGCTTCCCTAAAGGGAGCGGCCGTTTCCATGTCTGGATCCCCAAACCCCCTCAGTCGCTTCGCGACAGCTCCCCCAGAGGGGGCATGGCGCCGCGGAGATCCTCCCCCTCCGGGGGAGGCGGCCCGAAGGGCCGGAGGGGGTCAGCGCTACTCCCCGATCAGCCCCGCCAGCCGCCGCACGCCCTCCTCGATCTGCTCGGGAGGCAGCAGCGAGTAGCTGAGGCGCAGGGTGTTGGCGGCCGGAGCTTCGGCGAAGAAAGGCGCGCCGGGCACGAAGGCGACGCGGGCGTCCACCAGGGCGCGCTCGAGCAGGGCCTTGCCGTCGATTCCGTCCGGCAGGGTCAGCCAGACGAACATGCCGCCCTCGGGCGAGATCCAGGAGACGCCGGCGGGCATGTGCCGCTCCAGCGCCGCCAGCATCGCCCGCGCCTGGCCGCCATAGACGGCCCGAAGGTTGCCCAGGTGCTGATCGTAGCCCTCGGAGACCACCCGGTGGGCGACCATCTGGTTGATGGTCGAGACATGCAGGTCGCCGCCCTGCTTGAGCAAAACGAGCTTCTCGATCGCCGCCTTCGGGCCACAGATCCAGCCGATCCGCAGGGCCGGCGACAGCGTCTTCGACAGGGTGCCGCAGAACAGGGTGCGCGCGGCCTCGATCGAGCCGTTGCGGGCGATGTCCAGCGCCAGAAGCGAGGGGATGGCCTCGCCGCCGAAGCGCAGCTCGCGATAGGCGCCGTCCTCGACCAGCGGAAAGTCCAGGGCCTGCGCCAGGTCCAGCAGCGCCTCGCGCTCGGCCAGGGTGAGGCTGACGCCAGTGGGATTGGCGAAGTCGGGCACGAAGTAGCCCAGGCGGGGCTTGCGGGCCTCCACGGCCGCCTGGGCGGCCGTGTCGCCGGCCAGGGCGCACTCGGGCAGGTCGAGATAGGACGGCTGGTACGCGTTGAAGGCCTGCAGCGCGCCCAGATAGGTCGGCCGGGCCACCATGACGGCCGCGCCGGGATCGAGGAACAGCTTGCCCAGCAGGTCGAGCGCCTGCTGCGAGCCGGCGGTCAGCAGCACGTTTTCGGGCTCGCACGGCATGCCGTCGCGGGTCATGCGCTCGGCGATCCAGCGGCGCAGCGGGCCGTGGCCCTCGCTGACGGTGTATTGCAGGGCCTGGGCGGCCTGGGCGCCGTCGCCGAGGATCTCGGCGTAGGCCTGGCGGATCGGCCCGGCCGGGAACAGCGCCGGATCGGGGATGCCGCCGGCGAAGGACAGGATATCGGGCTGCTCCAGCAGCTTCAGCAGCTCGCGGATCTCGCTGGCGCGGATGCCGGCCATGCGCGCGGAGAAGCGCGCGGCCCAGTCCTGCGGGGCCAAGTCTTGGGTGTCGATGGTCATGAGGTCTTCTTCGTCGAGACTGTCGTGCGGCGGCCTCGGCCGCCGGTCTTCTGAATTCGACGGCGGCCTGGCCGTCCGTCATCTGGGCGCAGATAAGCGCCACGCCTGATCCCTAGCGGTCAGGCGCTGCGTACGAGTCCGTTCGTGCCCAGGGAACGGCGGCGCTGGAAGCGCCGGGTCCCGCGTTCGCTCGCGATCATGGGTTCGACCCTAACGGCGCCGACCGCCGAAGGGAACCCGGCTTTTCCTGAAGAGACCGGCAGGAACCCTCAGCGCGGGCCGTTCAGGCTGTCGGTCCAGTCCTCGTTGGGATCAGGCGGGCCGCCGCTCGGCAGCCGCCATTCGCCGCGATAGGAAAAGTCCAGCGTGCCGCACAGCCGGGCCTGACCTGCGGCCTTGGGATCGTCGCCGAACGCCTGGATACGCAGGTCGTGGCGCAGGGCGATGCGGCTGAAGCTCAGCCACAGGCGCTTGGAGCCCGGACAGAAGGCGCGGACATAGATCTTGCCTTGCTCGGCCGTTCCATCGACCTCGTAGAGGGCCGCGTCGGCGTCGACGCCCGACATGGACCCCAGGCCGCCCTTGCCGAGGTCCTTCTGGCTGCCCTTGCGCAGCAGGGCCTGGGCTGGAACGCCGGTGGCCAGCACCTTGATCGGCCGGACGCCCAGCAGGCCCTGCTCGAACAGCACGGTCACCCCCGCCCCCGTCAGCCGCCTGGCGTCCGGCGAGATCGGGTCATAGGAGAACATCCGCCGCTCGGCCGCGGCCGGGGTCGCCAGGGCGCTCAGCAGCGCCGCGGCGGCGAGCAGCAGGGGCGGGCCGGCCCTCATCGCTTGAGCTGCAGGTTCACGGCCTGGGCGTCGAAGCCCGACAGCCGCCAGCTGCCGCCCTCGCGGGTGAAGGTCAGCATGCAGGGGCCGTCCTTCTTGGCGGCGCAGACCCGGCCGTCGCCGACGGGCCGCAGGGCCGAGGCGATGGCGATGCGGCCGGGGATCGGCTTGTCGGGCGTGTAGCCGTAGTAGTTGGCGGCCGCGCGGAACACCTCGGGGCGGATCAGGGCCGCGCCGGCGACGTCGGCCGCCGGGCCGGCCAGGGCGATCATCGCCGCCTGCCAGCCGCCCTTCATGCCCGAGCGGCGGGCCTCGTCGACCAGGCGCGCCTCGACCGCGCCGGTCAGGGCCCGGTGATCGACCAGGCTGTCGAAGGTCGCCCGGTCGTTGTTGCGGATCGCCGTCAGCAGGGCGTGCACGTCGCCGGCGGCGTCGTAGCGGTCGGCGGTGGCGCAGGCGCTCAGGGAGGCGGCGACCGCGGTCAGGGCGAGAAGGGCTCGAATGCGCATGGCGTAGGGCTAACGCCCAATTCCGGCGAATTCCAGTCGATCGTGTCGCGGCGGGTCAGCCCAGCCGCGCGGCGAGGTCCTTGCTCCGCGCCTGGGCGGCCGGATCGAGACGGTCGAAGCATGTCCTCAGGAACGAGTTTTCGGCCGCCGGGTCGGCGAAGAAGCGCACCGGCAGGAAGAAGGCCTGCCCCGGACCGATGAACAGCCAGGACTTGTGGCCGGGCGCGATCTGCGAAACCCCGGCCCAGGCCAGGCGGGTCTCATAGTGAGGCCAGACGATCGTCAGGCCAGCCTCGTCGGCGCGGTAGGTCGTCAACGCCTGCATCGGCACGCCGCGGGCCATCCAGGCCTTCGGGGCCATCCGCCCGCAGAGCCGCATCCAGAGCAACACGGCGGGGATCGCCACGGCCAGCAGCCCCAGGAGCCCCGTTCCAGGAACCAGCCACTCGGCGAGGGACGACCCAGCCATAAGGGCGGCCATGTAGACCAGCACCAGCAGCCAGGGCAGGAACCGTCTCGCGCCGAACAGGTGCTTGCGCAGCGGCGCGCAGGCCTTCTGGCTCTCGAAGATCCCGATTTCCCCCGCGACTTCCATCGACACACACCCCAAACGCAAGAAAGGCGCGAACCGGAGTTCGCGCCTTCCTCTAAGCTGAGTTCAGGTCAAACGCCTAGTCGAGCTGGCGCTTGATCTCCTCGACGGTGAAGCACTCGATGGTGTCGCCGACCTTGATGTCCTGGAAGCCCGCGAACATCATGCCGCACTCCTGACCGACGGGGACTTCGTTGACCTCGTCCTTGAAGCGCTTGAGCGTCTGCAGGGTGCCCAGTTCGAGCACGACGATGTCCTGACGGATGATCCGGACCTTCGCGCCCTTGCGGACCACGCCTTCGGTGACCTTACAGCCGGCGACCTTGCCGATCTTGGTGATGTCGAAGGCCTGCAGGACTTCGGCGTTACCGAGGAAGGTTTCGCGCTGGATCGGGGCCAGCATGCCCGAGAGCACGCCTTTGATGTCGTCCAGCAGGTCGTAGATGATCGCGTAGTAGCGGATCTCGACCCCTTCGCGTTCGGCCAGGGCTCGCGCCTGGGCCGAGGCCCGGACGTTGAAGCCGATGACCGGCGCGCCGGCGCCCTTGGCCAGCATGACGTCGCTTTCGCTGATCGCGCCGGCGCCCGACAGGATGATCCGCGCGCGGACCTCGTCGGTGGCCATCTTGTCCAGCGAACCGATGATCGCCTCGGCCGAACCTTGCACGTCGGCCTTGATGATCAGCGGAAGCTCTTTCAGCTTCTTGTCCTGCAGCTTGGCCATCATGTCGGCCATCGAAGCGCCGGCGCCCACGGGGGCCAGAGTCTTCTCGCGCTTCTGGCGGATGCGGTACTCGGTCAGCTCGCGAGCGCGGGCTTCGTTCTCGACCACGGCGAAGGCTTCGCCGGGCGAGGGAACGCCGTCCAGGCCGAGGATCTCGACCGGGGTGGCCGGACCGGCTTCGGTCAGCTGCTCGTTACGCTCGTTCAGCAGGGCGCGAACCCGGCCGAACTGGCTGCCGGCGACGACGATGTCGCCGCGCTTGAGCGTGCCGCGGTTGACCAGGACGGTCGAGACGGCGCCGCGACCCTTGTCCAGCTTGGCCTCGATCACCACGCCGTCGGCGGTGCGGTCGGGGTTGGCCTTCAGGTCGAGCACTTCGGCCTGCAGCAGGATGGCGTCGAGCAGGTCGTCCAGGCCGGTGCGGGCCTTGGCCGAGACTTCGATGATCTGGGTGTCGCCACCCAGGCTTTCGACGACGATCTCGTGCTGCAGCAGCTCGTTGACCACGCGGGTCGGATCCGAGCCCGGCTTGTCCATCTTGTTGACAGCCACGATGATCGGAACCTCGGCCGCCTTGGCGTGCTTGATGGCTTCGATCGTCTGCGGCATCACGCCGTCGTCACCGGCCACCACCAGCACGACGATGTCGGTGATGTTGGCGCCGCGGGCGCGCATCGCCGAGAAGGCGGCGTGGCCCGGGGTGTCAAGGAAGGTGACGCGCTGGCCGTCCTTCAGGCGAACCTGATAGGCGCCGATGTGCTGGGTGATCCCGCCGTGTTCACCGGCCGCCACGTCGGTGGAGCGCAGGGCGTCGAGCAGCGAGGTCTTGCCGTGGTCGACGTGGCCCATGATGGTCACGACCGGAGGACGGGCCTCCAGGTGATCGTCGTGGTCCTCGGCGCCGATGAAGCCTTCTTCGACGTCGGCTTCCGACACGCGCTTGACGGTGTGGCCGAATTCGGTGGCCACCAGCTCGGCGGTGTCGTTGTCGATGACGTCGTTGATCTTCAGCATCACGCCCTGACGCATCAGGAACTTGATGATCTCGACGCCGCGCACGGCCATCCGGTTGGACAGCTCCTGCACGGTGATGACGTCGGGGATCACGACCTCGCGGGCGACGCGCGCCTGCTCGACCGCGCCGCCACGGCGCTTTTCCTTTTCGCGTTCACGGGCCCGGCGAACCGAGGCCAGCGAGCGCATGCGATCGGCCGAGTCCCCATCACCGGCCACGGCCTGGATGGTCAGACGGCCTTCGCGGCGTTGCGGAGCGCCCTTGACGCGCGACACGGCCTTGTTCGGCGCGTTCGCGGTCTTGCGACGATCGTCGTCCTCGTCGGGACGGCGGCCGATTTCGCCGCCGGGACGCGGGGCCGAGCGCATGGCGCGCTGGATTTCCGGGGTCGCCGGAGCCGAAGCGGGCACGCCCGGACGCGGACCGCGCGGACCGCCGGGGCCGCCAGGACCACGGCCGGCGCCAGGCGCCGGGCGCGGAGCCAGGGCCGAGTAGCGGACGGTCTGCTGCGGACGGTCGCCTTGCGGACGATCACCCTGCGGGCGGTCGCCGCCCGAGCGGTAGCCACCGCCGCCGGCGCCGCCTTCCGGACGCGGGCCGCGCGGACGGTCGCCGTCCGGACGCGGAGCGCGCTGGTTGTAGGGTCCGTCCTGACGGGGGGCGCGTTGATTGTACGGCCCGTCCTGGCGCGGAGCGCGCTGGTTGAACGGACGGTCGCCCTGCGGGCGGTCACCCTGGGGACGATCGCCTTGAGGGCGGTCGCCGCCCGGCGTCGGCCGGTAGGTCGTGGTGGTCGGACGGTCGTCGCGACGCTCACGGCTGGGTTCGTAGGTGCGGGTCTGGCCCGGAGCGCGCGGCGCGGCGGGAGCCTCGGCGCGGGGCGCTTCGACACGCGGCGCGGCCGGAGCCGGAGCGGGCGTCGGCGCGGGCGCGGCCGGAGCAGCGGCGGCCGGGGTC